>DATEDX010000049.1:0-11853 GCA_035281425.1 Acidimicrobiia bacterium | reverse complement strand
CGCCACCACATCCACCCGCCGGCGGCTCAAATCAAGACCAACATGTATTACCTGGGCCTCCTCGGCTCGATTACAGGAGCAGCCTGCCAGGCCGCTCCCCGGGGAGGCCCCCCTTCATGACATTCGCTCCGCTCGCTGGGGGAGGAAGAGGCTCTCTCCCCCTAGGAGGCTCGTTTAGGGCCGACGTTGGGGGGAGTACCCCGAAGGGGGGAGGGGGGTCTTCCGTCTTCCGTCTTCCGTCTTGCGTCAACTACCTCTCCGTAGATGAGAAGAACGTTTCCAGGGCGGTGACCACCTTGCGGCCGGTCTCGGCGGAGAGGTCTTGGCGGGCGATAACCACCGAAGGGGCCCGGGTTTCACGGAGGAGGGCGGTGGCTTTCCCCACCACCTCACCTCCCAGGGAAGCGGCCACTGCCCGGGCCAGCATCCCTCCCGCCTCCGAGCTGCTGCGCTCGCTGGCAAAGTAGTAGACGGCATCCCCGGCCTCGGCGGCCAGCTGGAACGAGATGATGATCTCCGCCCCCTGGCGGTTGGCCCGACCGGCCCGCACCCGCTCGGGGAGAGAGGTGTCGGCGCTGCGGGACATCATCGGCACTCCTCCCCGCTCGGCTAGTTCCAGGGCGGCGGCGGAGGCGGCCGCCCAGGCCGACCGTGCTTCTTCGCTGTTGCGGCAGGCAGCGTCCAAGAACACCCTGGTTCCGACCAAGGTAGGGGGCAGCGTCCGCAGCCATTCCAGCTCGCGTACCGCCGCCCTCCCGCCCCGCATCTCTCCCCGCAGCAACAGGCGCAGCTCGGTGATGACCTCGGGGCCGGCCTTGCCATCTTCGGGCAACCCCCGGTTGTGCTGGAAGTCGATCACCGCCCGTTCGGTTTGGGAACCGAAGATCCCATCGATCTTGCCGGCGTCGAAGCCGAGTTGGTTGAGCCGGCTCTGCAACTCGGCGACGTCTTCACCTCGCAACATGGGGCGGCGGAGAAAGAGCAGCCGGTCGCCCAGTCGGTATCCGGCTTCGTACAGTGTCCGCCAGGTCTCGGGGCCGACGATCCCATCAACCGTCAGTCCCCGATCCTCTTGGAAACGGCGGACGGCAGCTGCGGTGGCCTCCTCGAACTCGCCCCGGCGATCGGGGATAGTCGAGAACCCGAGGGCGGTGAGACGATCCTGGATGTCGCGGACGGGCTCCCCGGAGTCGTGGAGCCGGTAGAGGCGCATGAGGCCCCTAATCGTGGCAGGTCGGGCTCAGGCGGTCAGATACTCAGCGAGATCGGATTCGAGGGCGTGCTTGGGCCGGGCCCCTATGATCCGCTTCTTCTCCACCCCATCCTGGAAGACGATGAGGGTGGGAATGCTCATCACGTCGTAGCTCGCTGAAAGTTGGGGGTGCTCGTCGACGTTGAGCTTGCCGACGGAGATCTTGTCGCTGTGTTCGACCGCCAGTTCTTTGAGGATGGGGTCAACCAGCCGGCAGGGTCCACACCACTCAGCCCAGAAGTCGACCAGTACCGGCTTTGACCCTCCAATTACCTCGGCGAAGTTCTCCTCCGTCAGCGTGACCGTTTCAGCACCCATTCAAAACTCCTATCTGTTGTCTAACTGCAACCACGTGTGTCGGTGGAGAATTTCAGCTTTGCTCCCCCACCGCGGTCAACTCGGCCAGGGCGTGCCCGGCATCGATCGCCGCCATACAGCCGGTTCCGGCGGCGCTGACTGCTTGCCGGTAACGAGAGTCGGCGACATCTCCGGAGGCGAAAACCCCCGGGACTCCGGTGAAAGTGGTGCCGTCGCCTGACAGAACCAGGTAACCCTTCTCGTCGAGTTTCACCTGTCCTTCGAAGAGAGCAGTGTTGGGCTGGTGGCCGATGGCGACGAACACCCCGTCGGTGGAGAACAGGCGCTCCTCGCCGGTTTGGGTATCACGGAGAGTGACGCCGGTGACGGCATCGTCGCCGTGGATCTGGACCACCTCGGCGTTCCAGATGACGTCGATCTTGTCGTGGTCGAGTACCCGCCGGGCCATGATGGCGGAAGCTCGAAACTCATCCCGACGGTGGACCACGCTCACGCGGGAGGCGAACTTGGTGAGAAAGAGTGCCTCCTCCATGGCCGAGTCGCCCCCGCCCACGACCACCAGGGAGCGGTTGCGGAAGAAGAACCCGTCACAGGTGGCGCAGGCCGACACCCCCCGGCCGGTGAGCCGCTCTTCGCCGGGAATCCCCAGCCACTTGGCCGAGGCTCCGGTAGCGATGATGACGGTGTGGGCCCGGTATTCATCGGCCCCCACCCATACCCCCAGGGGGTTGGTGGAGAAGTCGACCCGGGTGACGTCCGACGCCACCAGACGGGCCCCAAACCGCTCGGCTTGCTTGCGGAACTTGTCCATCAGCTCCGGCCCCAGGATCCCGTCGGGGAAACCGGGATAGTTCTCGACGTCGGTGGTGATCATGAGCTGGCCCCCGGCCGCCACTCCTTCGAAGACGAGCGGGGAGAGGTCGGCTCGGGCGGCATAGAGGGCGGCGGTCAGCCCCGCCGGCCCGCTGCCGATGATGATGACGTTTTCAGTGTTCAACCGTCTTGCTCCTTCGTGCCCACAGCACCAAGCCCCCGATGAGCACCACCGTTCCTAGAACCGCGAAGGCTCCGTCGGTTCCCAAGGGGATGGCCAGGGCTCCGTACACCGTGAGCAACAAGAAGACCACGGCCATGATTCCCAACGCCGCCGCCACCATTCCCAAGGCAGTGAGCCGGATGGCTTTAGCCACCCGGTCGACGGTCATCGAGCGGATCCGGGTAGCGATCGACTCGAGGAAGTCGGCGAAGCGGGTAGGAAAATCCTCCACCGCGACGAGGTTAGCCCTCGCCCCGTGGCTCAGCCGAGTTCGACCTCGGCACAAGTGGCGGAATCGAATATCACCGCTCGCAGCGACGGATCATCCTCCACCACGTAAATCACGATCGGGCGGCCGTCGAGAAATGATTCGGCGGCAGTAGCGATGGTCAGCCCCTCGAGCCGGTCCACGCAGCGAGGTTCGGAGCGCTGGGATGAATCTGCGGCTTCCTCAAAGGTCCGGTCGCGGCGAGCCGCCTCCAGCAGCTGTTCGACTTCCGCCTGCACCGCCGCCTCGTCCCCGCCGGGCAAGCTGGCCAGAAAGTTGGCAGAACCGCCGAAACCCTCCAGATCAGTGCTGGCGGCAGCGGTGGTCGTGAAAGTGTCGGCAACGGTAGTGGTGGTGGCGGCGGCCGCTTCGAAGAGGGCGTCACCCCCGGCGGCGCCTCCCCTCATGCGGAGGAACACCGATCCCAGCCCCACCACCACCACCAAACCGGCGGCAATGGTTCCCACCTTCATCCAGGTTTGGGCCCGCCGACGTTCGGTAAAGGTGATGACCCGGGCACCCAGCGGAGCGGACATGGCCTGATGGAGGCGCTGCCGCTCGGTCTCGGTCATGGTCGGAGTGGGAAGGGAGGAGAGGAGTTCCTTCATCTGCCGCTGCAACTCGTATTCATCCCGGCACACCGCACATTCGTCGAGCAGACGACGGGCTAAGGCTTCGTCGTCGGCCAATCCGCCGGCCAAAGCCGCGATGAGATCGAGGTCGTGGGAATGATCAGTCATGTCGAAGGTTCGGTGTCTTTTGGATGGTCGGAGCGGGGCGAAAGGTTCCCGAGTTGGGCGGCGAGCTGCCTCCGGGCCCGGAAGAGGCGGGACTTGACGGTGCCTAGGGGCAGTTCGAGAGCTTCTGCCACATCGGGGAGGGGGTAACCGTGGATGTCGGAGAGGACCACCACCGACCGGAACTCGGGGGTGAGGATGGCCAGCGCTCTTTCGATCTCCGGCCGCAGGTCGACGGCCACGAAGCCGTCTTCCCCAGCCGGATCGACTGGCTCTGAGTGTTCGGGCATGGCCTCGGTCGGCCGGCGTCGCTCTTTGCGGAGAAGGTCGTAACAGGTATTGACCGTGATCCGGTAGAGCCAGGTGCTCACCGCCGCGCTTCCCCGGTATTGACCCGCCTTCCGGTATAGGGTGGTGAAGGTCTCCTGGACGGCGTCGAGGGCGGCATGGCGCGAGCCCATCAACCGCAGGCAGACCGCAAACACCCGGTCCTCGTGACGGCGCATCAAGACCGTGAACGAGGAGTGATCGCCGTCCGCGGCCCGGGCCAGCAGAGTGGCGTCGTCGGAGGGCGGCGTCATGGCAGGAAGCGTATCTCCGCGATAGTGGTCCAGTAGTCCCCGTCTCCCTGTTGGGGAAGCCGGGTAAACCAGATCAGCCAGTTGCCATCGGTGCGTGAGGGAAGCTGCAGGGAAACCTGGGAACCGGTGGTGCGGACCGAGGCGAGCCGCTCCCACTCTTCGGGTTGCTCGGGCCGCCCGCTCGACCATCCCACCCACAAATCCGTGTCGGGAGTGATCCCGCTGATTTGAAGCCCGGAGGCCGCCCCCCGCACCGCCAGGGTGATGCCCAACCCGGGTTTGAGTAGCTCCATGGGATCCCGGTAGCGCTCGGTGCGCCAGGCGGTGGAAGGGTCGCCGTCGATGACCTGTTCCACCAGTCCGTCGTTTTCGCCTCCCTCCCCGAATGGGTCGAGGGTGAGAACCCCCTCGATGATGGGGTCGCCTGCCTGGCTGGTGACCGCTGTAGTGGTCGCCGCGGTGGCGGTGGGGGAGGAGGGCGTCGTTGGTGACCCGGGGAGGACGGGAATAGTGGGATCGCCGGAGAGGACCCGACCCAAGGCGATCAACCCCGCCGCCGCCAGCACCAGCAATGCTGCTACCAGTGGCGCCCGCCGTCCGGTGGGGGATTCGTCGGTAGTAGGGGGCACCGGCTTGGGGATCGCCTCGAGGGCTTCGGCTAATTGCCGGGCGCTATAGGTGCCGTCTTGAGCGAAGCGCAAGGCCCGATCAACCACAGGGGAAAGCCCGTCGACCACCTCGGACGGTGGAGGACCACCGGGGGGTAGTCCGGTTAATGCCTGTTCGAGGACCTGAGCCAGGTCGGTGACGTCAAGGGTGGGGGCGGTGAGGTAGCGACGCGGCCGGCCAAACCCACCCAGCCTCGCCGGCCGGCTCACGGTGTAGAGAATCGAGCCGGGATCGATGGCACCGTGGACCAGGCCGGCATCGTGAACCGCCGCCAGCGCTGCCGCCAGCCCCGAGGCATTAGCCAGGAACTCGGCCGGGTCAAGGGTCTGGTGAGCATCGAGCCTGGTTTGCAGAGTGAGCCCTCCGTTCCACTCCGACACCGAGAACACACCCCCCGGCACCTCCTCGGCGGCGTAGATCGGCTCCAGGTGGGGATGGATGACGGCGGCCGCGGCCTGCACCACTGCCAGGAACTCTCGCTGGCGCCGTTCGTCGGTTTCGGGGCCGAGGATGCGGATGAGAACGGGGCGGTCGAGGTTCTGGTCGGTGGCCAGCCACTCCTCGATGTCGTGGTCCCGGCCCAACCTCACCTCAAGTCGGTAACGCTCCGGTAGTGGTGGTGGCATGGATGGTCCTCGGCCCCGGCAGGCGGGTAGTTCCCGGCTCCGGCCGAAGGCTCCGGGGTCCATCGTAGGAAAAGCGCCAGCCTCTACCCTGGACCGGCAAGGTTCCCGGCGAGGTGGGAACCACCTTTCGAATGGGAGTGAGCCACGCATCTAGAGGAGAGATCCCTGGCGGGTACCGGCGGTGTTCCCCCCGTGCAACCGGATGACTCCACCCGCGGGGTGGCCCACCGCATCGTCCGCGACGGCACTCCCATCATGGCGGTGGGCTCGCTGGTGGCAGGCTTGGCCGCCTACGCCTTCCAGGCCCTGGGCGGTCGGGCACTGGGCGATGAAGGTTTTGCTCCGGTGGCGGCTCTGCTCTCCGCCCATTCTTTGATCCTTGCCGTGCTCCTCACCCCGGTGGAGTTGCTGACGGTTCGGCGGCTCACCCTGGCCCGGGGGGGCGCCCCCGACGAACACGACCGGCGCTCTATCACCGTGACGAGCGTGGCGGCGGTGACGTCGATGGTCCTCTTCGTGGCGGCCACCCTGGGCCGCTTCTTTACCGGCGAGACCGCCTATGTGTGGATTGGAGCGGCGGTGGTGGCCACCCATGCTCTCTTCGCTTTGGGCCGGGGGGCTCTGGCCGGGAGAGGACGTTATGTCGCTTATGGGGTGGTCTCGGCCGCGGCTGCCATCCTCCGGGTGATCGTGGCGGCGGTGTGGCTGGCGGCGGCCCCTACCGATCTCACCCTGGCCTGGTCGGTGGCGTTGCCGCCCCTCATCGTCTTGATGTTCTTCCCCTTCCGCCGTCCACAGCAGAAGCTCAAGGTTCCTCCCCGGGCCGGCTCGGGGGCGTTGATGGCGGGGTTCGTTCTGGCCGGGGCGATCTCGCAGGCTTTCGTGCTGGTCGGACCGCTGGTGGCCGGTGCCCTGGTCACTGACCCTGCCCAGGTAGCCCGGGTGGTGAGCACCGTCTTCGTCACCTTCTCCCTGGCGCGAGCGCCCCTGCTGCTCTCTCAGAACTTGGCAGCGCGGCTTCTCGCCGGGCTCACCAAGCTGGTAGCTCGCGAAGCCCACCGGGAATTGCGGGGCTGGTCGCGGCGGTTGGGGCTGGCGGGGCTGGTGGTCACCCCGGTGGCGTTCTTCGGGGGGGAGTGGGTGGGCCCGCCGATGATCGAACTGCTCTTTGGGTCGTCGTTCCGGCCCACCCCGCTGGTCGCTGGGCTGGCGGTGGCGGCCTGCTGGCTGGCAGCCGCCTCGGTCTTCCTCGACCAGGTGCTGATCGCCCTCGGTGCCACCGGCAAGCTGGCGGGGGCCTGGACGGCAGCCTTGACGGTGGCTTCGATCACCCTCATCGCCGCCGAAGGGCCGGCCGACGTCCGGGTCTCGATCGCGGTTCTGGCCGGGGAACTGGCAGCGCTGGTGGCGGTGATGGCGGCGGCGGAACTCGCCCACCCCGAGAGCCCCGACTCCGGATACGACCTGGTCAAACGGGCCATGGACATGGCCGGGGGCTTGGTCCTCTTCGTGCTCACCCTCCCGCTCCAGGGTCTGCTCGCCCTGGCGGTCAAACTCGACTCACCCGGGCCGGTCATGTTCCGCCAGTTGCGGGTCGGTAAGAACGACCGTCCTTTCACCATGGTCAAGTTCCGCACCATGTCCGATGGCGCGGGCGACGAACCGCTGCTGCACCACCTCGCCTCGATGGTGGAAGATGGCTACATCCGCCCCGACCTTCACGCCACCGGCCCCCACTTGGTCATCGACGACGACCCCCGGGTGACCCGGGTGGGGCGTTTCCTCCGCAAGGGCTCGCTCGACGAGCTGCCCAATCTTTGGAACGTGGTGCGGGGCCACATGTCGCTCGTCGGCCCGCGGCCGCTGGTCCCGGCGGAAGTGGAGCTATTGGATCCCGAAGCCCGCATCCGGCACAAGGTGCGACCCGGTCTGACCGGCCTGGCTCAGGTGATGGGGGGCTCCAACATGACCTTCGGGGAGCGTGCCTACTGGGACCTCGAATACGTCGCCCACCGCTCGCTAATCCTCGACTTGAAGATCCTGGCCAAAACCCCTCTCGCGGCCGTCCGCCGATAGCTGCCGGCTGATAGCTGAGAGCCGACAGCCGATAGCTAAGGAGCAGTCGTGGTGCTCTCGTCGATCGTGGTGGTAGTTGTGGTGGTTGGTGCCGAGGTGGGGTCGTCTCCGTAGCCGCAGGCGTCGCCGGCTTCTTCGATGCCGTATTCGAGGCGGGCTTGGTCGGGGTCTTCGATGGCCAGGGCCACCGCTGCTTGGATCTTGGCCACGTCGGGAATGGGATATCCGCCGTCCCGGCCCGAGATCCAGTCGGGGGGCCCGAAGCCGAGCACCAGGGCTTCGGTGGGTTTGACCTTGGGGAGCAGTTCGATCAGGGAGGGGAGGGCGGCGACGGGGATGTCGGTGGCGACGTTGTCCTGGATGCTGTTGAGCAGGGATGGGAGGGAGGTGAGGATGCTGGCGGGATCCGCCTGGGCGGCCATGGCGGCCAGAAAACATCGCTGCCTGCCCATGCGGTCGTAGTCGTCGCTGTCGTTGCGGCTCCGCACATAGGCCAGAGCTTCGGTGCCGTCGAGGGACTGCACCCCGGCTTCGATGGTGATTTCGGTGAAAGTGCCGTCCTCGAGGGGATAGTTGTCGTCGACGATGGTGCGGGGGACGTAGATCTCCACCCCGCCCAGCGAGTTGACGATGTCGACGAAGGCCTGGAGGTTGACGAGGACGTAGTAGTCGATGTCGATGCCGGTCATGCCCTCCAGCATCTCGTCGAGGGCTGCCGCCCCCGGGTTGGGATTGCCCGGGTAGCGGTCGGGGTTGTCGAGCCCGAATGGGTACACCTCGTTGAGGATGTGGGAGTAGGCCGTGAAGGCGGTGCCGTCGGGAAACGTCAGGTTGGTGAGGTTGCGGGGAAAGCCAAACATGGCAATGTCGCCTTCCTGCAGGTCGATCGAAGCCACGATCATGGTGTCGGTGCGGATTCCCCGCCGCCCCACCCCGCTGTCGGCTCCCAGCAACATCAGCGTGAGACGCTCTCGACCCTCCCAAGGGACGGTGGTGGTAGTTGTGGTGGGGATGGTGGTGACGGTGGTGGGACTTTGGCTGGTCCCGGTTTCCCCTTCGGTAGTCGAAGTCGTGGTGCCTCCTAAGGCGAAGCTAGGGGTAATGCCACCCCCGGAGAAGACGGTGGTTAGGAAGTTGTAGGTCCTCACCTGTCCCCATCCCAGGGCGGCGTGGGGTATCAAGACGAAGGCCAGCACCGCCACCAGACCAGCTCGCTTCATACTTCCCCCGCCGCCCCGCCATGCCTCCCAGGCGGCCAGGGTGCGGAGGGCCGCCACCAAGATGTTGGCTCCCAGCAACAAGAGCAGATGGCTGGGATCGGCCAGCCACTTGGCGATCTCGGCGGGTCCGGCGGCGACGGCCAGCACCACGATGACCGCGGCGATGAGCACCACCCGGAGGAAGGGGCGGGCCGCGGGCAACCTCCCCTGACGGAGCTGTCCCCACCCGGGGAGGACGGCGGAGAGCCAGGCGGCAGCGGTCGGGGTGATTGGGGGCCGGCGGATCCGCCGCCCGGTGGTGGCCATTACGGTAAGACTATTGGAAGGGGTGGTTAGTTCCCGGTTACCGCCGGTAGGTCCAAAGCTGCAATCCGGCGGGAACATCGCGGAAGCCTTCCGACCGGTAGAGCGAAGCGGCTGCCTCGTTGTCGGGCTGGGTATTGACCAGCAGGGTTACCACCCGCCTACCCCGCGCCCAGCCGAGCGAGGCCCGCACCAGGGCCCGACCGATCCCTTCCCCTTGGTGGGCGGGGGTGACTGCCAGCCGCTGCAGGTAGGCGACCCCCAAAGAAACCCCGGTGACGGCAAAACCCAGGATGGCTCGGTCTCTTTCGCAGGTGTGGACGGTGGCTTTGCTGGTGGCGGTGACGCTTTCGGCCAATCCCAGTGGGCCTAGTCGCCAGGGAGGAGGGAACGCCTCTCGATCGATCTGATTGAGGGCTTGCAGCGGCGCCTCCCGGTCTTCGGTGATGTCCAGCTGCGGAGGACTCAATGCGGTGAGGGGATGCTCAAAGAGGAGGAGGGTGCCGCTCTCGGTGAATCCCGCATGGCGCCACACCGCGCTGCCTCCGGGCAGGGTGGCGGGGGAGCGCACCTCGGACACCCACCCGAAGAGGGCCTCGGCGCACTCTCTGAGGAAGCGGGAGCCACCCCGTTCTAAGCGGAGAGAAGCCGCCGGCAGATCTTCGTTCCAGGGTCGGGCCACCGCCCGGGCGAAGCCGTGGCTGAAGGTCACCGGCTGAGGCCACTCCCCCCGGATCTTGAGCCGCTCTGGCCGTCTGGTACTCGCCACGTGTGGGAGAGTACGGAGATGGAGCTCCTCTTCGGGACCGATGACGCCTTTAGCCGTCACGACACCGGTGCTCTCCATCCCGAACGCCCCGCCCGGCTGCGAGCGGTCCACCAGGGTGTGGAGTTGTCAGGCCTCGACTGGCGGCCCCTGGCGGTGACCCCCGCCTCGGTGGAGATGGTTTCTCTGATTCACGCCCCCGCCTATGTCGAAGCACTGGAACGCTTCTGCCGGGCCGGGGGAGGCCACCTCGACCCGGACACGGTGGCAGGACCAGAGAGTTACGGTGCTGCACTGCTGGCGGCGGGGGCTGGTCGAAGCGCCATCGAAAACCTCCAGCCAGGCCAGTTCGCTTTCCTTGCGGTCCGCCCCCCGGGACATCACGCCCTCTCCGAACGGGCCATGGGCTTTTGCCTGCTCAACAACGTCGCCATCACCGCCGCCTGGCTGAGGCAGAGGGGTGAGCGAGTGGCGATCCTCGACTGGGACGTGCACCACGGCAACGGCACCCAGGCCGCCTTCTACCGCGATCCCGCCGTCCTCTATCTGAGCATCCACCAATACCCGTTCTATCCCTACGTGGGTGATGTGGACGAGATGGGCGAAGGTGAGGGCGAGGGAACCACCCTCAACCTTCCGGTGCCGGCGGGGAGCGGTGGGGACGGTTATCGCTATCTGTGGACGCGGCTGGTGGCGCCCGTTCTCGACCAGTTCAGGCCGGAATGGGTTCTCATCAGCGCCGGCTATGACGCCCACCATGAAGACCCTTTGGCGGAGTTGCGGTTGGAAGCGGCGGACTATGGCTGGATGGCTTGGTCCCTCGGCAAATTGGTTGAGCCCTCCCGCTTGGTCTACTTCCTGGAAGGCGGATACCACCTTCCCGCCTTGACCTCATCGGTCAGCGCCACCCTCACCGGGACCGCGGGCCGTGAGCCCGAGCCCACCTCGCGGTTCCCTTCTCCCAGTACCACCTTCAGCGTCGTCGACCAGGTTCTGGAGCGAGCCGGTCGCTACTGGTCGCTTTGACCCGGCGCCGCGGCTACCCGACCTCCTCCAATCGAGCCTCGTCCTTCCACCTCCTTTGGTCTCCCGACGTCCCCTTGATAGAGGCCTCGGTGACGATCCAGGTGGTCGAGCCGCCGACCGTGCCCGAGCTGTATTTCTGGGCCTTGCAGGTGAGCTTCCTCGACGGTCCCGAGGTTGAGGGTGCTGCCCACCTGGGCCTGCAGTGGCATCCGCACCATCCCGGCTCAACCGCCGTCAATTGGGGTGGCTACCGCTCCGGGGGCGGGATTCTGGAGGGGAGCGAGTCGGCGTTGCCGTCGGCGCTGGATAACCCTCACACCCGCGACTACCCCTGGCGGGGAGGGGATCCCTACCGGCTGCGGGTCTATGCGGAGAGTCCCGGACGGTGGGTGGGGGAAGTGACGGACTTGGCTGCGGGGGAGGTAACCGGAGTGCGGACCTTGGCGGGAGGGGGTGGGCTTTTGGGCCGGGTCATGGTCTGGTCGGAGGTGTTCGCCAGATGTGACGCTCCGCCGGTGGCAGTGGTGTGGTCGGCCCCGGAGGGCCTCACCAGGTCCGGGCACCAATTTCGTCCCGAGCAATACCAAACCAACTACCAGACCGATTCCGCTGGGGGATGCTCCAATACCGACAGCCGCCCGCTTCCTCACGGGGTGGTGCAGCTCACCTCCGTGACCCGTACCAACCCCACCGGCACCCGCCTCCCGGCGGTTTAACCCTCCGGCCCACCTCCCCCAAGACCCCCTCCGTCGCCTTCGGCGACACCTGCCCCAATGCTCGCTGCGCTCGCTGGGGGAGGAGACACTTCGTTCGCTGGGGGAGGAAGGCGCCTCTTCTCCCCCCAGGAGGCCCGCCTCTCACGTCTCACGTCTCACGTCTCACGTCTTCCGTCTTCCGTCTCCCGTCTTCCGTCTCTCTAACCCGTCAAGCCCTTCCTCTCTCCAACCGATATATGGGACACCTGCACATACGAGA
>DATEDX010000048.1:0-7061 GCA_035281425.1 Acidimicrobiia bacterium | reverse complement strand
TTATGCGATCCGCAACCCGGGCCGCTTCGATGGCTACGGGGAGAACGTGTGGGGAATCTCCGCCAGCGACGGTCCCGGACCAGCAGTGAAGATGGTCAATGGCCGCCGCCGCCGCTTTTGGGATTACCGGGCCCGAGGTATTCCCTTTGGACCCGACGACGGGACCCTGGCGCCGTGGGCGGTGGTGGCCTCACTTCCCTTCGAACCGGATTTGGTCATGCGCACCTTGGAGGAGATCGACCGCCGGCATCCCGAGATGCGAAGCGAGTTCGGGTACAAATGCAGCTTTAACGCCACTTATCCCGGAGACGGAGATCAGACCGGCTGGATCTCCTCTGGCTACTACGGCATCGAGCAGGGGCCGGTGGTGCTTTCCATCGAGAACTTTCGCTCCGGGCTGATCTGGCACCTGATGCGGGGATGCCCAGCTCTCGTTCGAGGGCTTCGCCGTATCGGGTTCGCCGGTGGCTGGTTGAGTGAGGCAGAGGATGGCGGCACCTGAGCTGGCCGCCTCCGACCGATCCGCTTTCTTATGACCCAAAGGGGCCGGAATCCGGCCCCTTTGGGTCCTAAGAAAGGGGGAGAACGGCGAACCAGCGAGCTACATGCCTCCGGGAAGGCTCAGGGTCTCGTGGACCTCGATGGCGGCGCCGGGGATCTGCAGATGGGGATGGCCGCTAAGCAGGTTGACGGCGGCGTCGATGTCGTCTGCCTGGAGGATGGAGTAACCGGCCACGGCGGAGTCGGAGCCACTGGTTCCGCTGCTGGTCACCCGGCGCCCATTGCCGAGCGGCATACCCAGATCGACCATGTTCTCCCCGACACGCTCCGACCAGGCATTCCATGCCTTCATCACCTCGGCCCCCATCTCCGGATCGTTGGCCTCCATCTGGGCCTCGGCCGAAACCGGAGCCGTGTAGAGGACGACATACTTGGGCATGACACTCCTTCCTAAGTGCTGGTTGTAAGCTTGAGCTTACGTAAGCGAACACTATCACGATCTCTATGACCGATGTCGGTCCCGCATTTCGAGCCCTGGCTGATCCCACTCGCCGCCGCATCATGGAGCTGGTGGCGGAGGGCAGCATGAGCGCCGGGGAAATCGCTGCTCACTTCAACACCACCCGGCCGGCCGTTTCGCAGCACCTCACCGTCCTTCGCCAGGCCGGCCTCATCCACGAGCATCGGGTCGGCAGCCGCCGCCTCTATCAAGCCCAGCCGGAGGTGGTCGGCAAGGTCATCGAGTACCTGCAAGGGTTTTGGGCGCCGCGGCTCTCCGAGCTGAAGAGGCAAGCGGAGAGAAGGGAGAAGCACCGCCGTGGCGGAAGCTGAGCTGGGAGCGGTCGAGCTCGAGATCTTCATCGAGGCGCCGCCGGCAACCGTATTCGAGTTCTTCGTCGATCCCCAGTTGATGCGCACCTGGATGGGTGGTCACGCCCTGCTCGAACCCCTGGCAGGCGGCACCTTCGCAGTCGACATTGGCGCCAATCATGCCCGGGGGCAGTTCCTCGAGGTGGTCCCCACCGAGAAGGTGGTCTTCACGTGGGGATGGGAGGGTTCAGAGACTGTTCCCCCGGGGTCGAGCACGGTGACCGTCACCTTCGAGAGCGCCGGGGGCGAGGCCACGATGGTGCGGCTGATCCATCAGGGATTGCCGGCTGGGGAGGACCTACGCCATCGTCATGGCTGGACTCTCTATCTGAGCCGGCTCACCCAGGCCGCAGCGGGGCTGGACCCGGGGCCCGATCCTCATCCTCAAAACGGCACCCCGCTGCACGAGACCAGTTGACTGGTACCCCCGGCGAAATCCGGTGATGACCGGGTCTTCCGTATTCTTGGCCTATGTGGCCCACCGGAGCCGAGCCAAGCAACGAGCCGATCCGGGCGGAACTCTTCAGCGTTGAGCGGCTGGAGGAACATGCCCGGACCCTGGCCGAGGCTCAAGAAACCAGCGGCCGCCACGGGCGCCTGCGGCTGATCTCCCGGCGGCTGGCGGAGAACGGCGATGTTCTCCTCGCCTCTTACCGGGAACTGGCACATGCAATCCGAGAAGAAGCCCTCCTCACCCCGGCGGCGGAGTGGCTGGTCGACAACTTCCATCTGGTGGAAAGCCAGCTTCATGAGATCCGGGAGAACCTGCCACCTTCTTATTACCGGGAACTCCCCAAACTGGCCGGCGGTCATCTGGCCGGCTACCCCCGCGTTTATGGGATCGCCTGGGCTTTCGTTGCTCACCTCGACAGCCGCTTCGACCCCGAGGCCTTGCAACGATTTGTCGATGCCTACCAGCAATTAACCCCGCTCACCATCGGTGAGCTGTGGGCGCTGCCCATCACCCTGCGGGTCATTCTGGTCGAGAACCTGAGGAGGATGGCCCAGCACATCGTCGCCGCCCGGCGTCTGCGACGAGCGGCCGATGACTTGGCCGACAGCCTGCTGGGCGTCGGTCAAAGCTCAAGCAGCCAAGCCCTTGCCCTCATCGATCACCTTCCTTCGGGCCAGCTCTCGCAGCCGTTCGCGGTCCAGCTGATCCAACGGCTCCGGGATCACGACCCCGAGAGCACCCCGGTGCTTCGGTGGCTGTTCGACCGGCTGGCGGAGCAGGGGACCACCCCGGACGGGATCGTGGCCGAGACGCACGACCGGCAGGCGGCCACCAACGTAACCGTTCGCAACATCGTCACCAGCCTTCGCCACATCTCTTCATTCGACTGGGCCGATTTCGTCGAGAGAGTCAGTCTGGTCGACCGAGTACTCACCGCCGGCAGCTCCTACGGAGTGATGAGCTTCTCCACCCGGGACCGTTATCGCCATGCCATCGAGGATTTGTCCAAGGGATCGGCCACCCCGGAAGTGGAAGTGGCGGAGACGACCCTGCGGCTGGCGGGAGCGCAACTGTCCGATCGCCGCCAGCATGATCCGGGTTTCTATCTTTTGGGAGAAGGCCGCCGCCAACTGGAGGCCGCCATTGGGTTCCGTCCTGGTGCCGGTTTGCGCCTGGCCCGGACCGCCAGGAAATACGCGGTGGTTCTCTATCTCGGCTCGATCGGACTCGCCACCGCTCTGGCTTTGACGCTCCCCCTGCTCACGATGGCGCCGGGTGCAGGGAGGTGGATGATGATGGTTCTGGCCCTAATCCCCGCCAGCGATATCGCCGTCACCGTCGTCAACCGTTTGGTGAGCGCTCTCATCCATCCCCGGGAGTTGCCCTCCCTGTCGCTACCTCACGGTCCCGACGAAGAGCTGCGAACGGTGGTGGCGATTCCAGCTCTGCTGTCGCGGCCGGCACAGGTCGAGGACTTGGTGGAGAAGCTGGAGATCCATTTCCTGTCTCACCCGGAAGGAGCATTCCACTTCGCCTTGCTCACCGACTGGCGCGACTCCGAAAACCCTGAGGATGCAGATGACGCCGACCTGCTGACGGCCGCCTTGGAGGGGGTGGCCCGGCTCAATCGCAAACACGGGCCGGCTCCCGGAGGTGCCGATCGGTTTCTGCTCCTCCACCGGCGGCGACTCTTCAATCCCGGGGAGAACCGTTACATGGGCTGGGAGCGGAAGCGAGGCAAGCTCCATGAGCTCAATCGCCTGCTCCGAGGGGCGACCGATACCACCTATCTTCCCTGGCCCGGACAGCTCCCGGAGAACGTCCGTTATGTCATCACCCTCGATGAGGACTCGCGGCTTTCTCCCGGAGGAGCCAGCCGGCTGGTGGCGACGATGGCCCATCCCCTCAACCGCCCGCGGGTGGACGAGCCACTGGGACGGGTGGTAGAGGGCTACGGCGTTCTCCAACCGCGGGTCACCGCCTTCCTGCGAGCCATGGGCACCAGCTTCTTCCAACGTGTGTTCTTCCCACCCGCGGGGATTGATCCCTACGCCGCCGCGGTGAGCGACGTTTACCAGGACCTGTTCGAAGAGGGCTCATATGCGGGCAAGGGGATCTACGAAATCGATGCCTTCGAAGCGGCTCTGGAGGAGAGAGTGCCCGAGAACGCTCTCCTTAGCCACGACCTCTTTGAAGGGTCGTTCGCCCGGGCTGGCCTGGCCACCAATATCGAGGTGTTCGAAGAGTTCCCCAGCCACTATGAGGTAGCTCTCCACCGCCAACACCGCTGGGTCCGAGGCGACTGGCAACTCCTCCCCTGGATTCTCGGAGCCCATGGTCCTCTCCCACCGGTGGCCCGCATCAAAATGGTGGACAATCTGCGGCGCAGCCTCTCGGGTCCGGCCGCTCTCTTCACCCTGCTGGCCTGTTTCCTGCTGCCGGGAATCCCGGTCTGGCCGTGGGTCGGGTTGGTCGTCATCGCCTTGGCCCTTCCCGCCTTGCTGCCGCTTTTGGAACGAATGATTCCCCGCCGTACCACCACTCCAGGAGCCGTGAGGCTGCGACGGTGGTGGGTGGATTTGGGTCGAGCCGCCGGCCGCCTGGTGATGCAGGCGGCGTTCCTGGCTTATGAGGCGCTCCGAACCACCGACGCCATCCTTCTCACCCTTTGGCGGCTGACGGTTTCCCGGCGGGGGCTGCTCAATTGGATGACCGCCGAGGAAGCTGAGCGCAGGTTCGGACTCGACCGATTGGCCTTCATTGAGCGGATGGCTCCTTCGATGGTGGTGGGTCTGGCTGCCAGCACCGCCTCGGCTTTCGTCAAGCCACAAGCTTTCCCGATGGTGCTGATCTGGTCGGCGCTGTGGGTAGCGGCCCCATTCATCGCCCACTGGGCCAGCATTCCCCGCCCGGTTCGGGTGATCGAGCCTCTCTCTGCTGAGGAACGTGAAGAGCTACGGCTGACTGCTCGCCGCACCTGGCGATTCTTCGAGCGGTTCGTCACCAAAGAGGAGAACTGGCTCCCGCCCGACAACTACCAAGAGGACCTGGCGGTCATCGCCCACCGGACCTCCCCCACCAACATCGGCTTATACCTGCTGGCAGTGTTGGCAGCCCACGAGTTCGGCTGGATCGGGCGGGCGGAGACGGTCAAGCGCCTCGAGCAGACGCTGGACACCCTCGACCGTCTCGAGCGTTTCCGAGGCCACTACTACAACTGGTATGACACGGTCACCCTCGACCCGCTGAGTCCGCGTTACATCTCCTCGGTGGACAGCGGGAACCTGGCCGGTCATCTGCTGGTGGTCTCTGAGGGCTGCAGACGTTTACGGGAGCTCGCCTCTGGTCTGGAGTCTGTTTCTGGGATCCGCGATGCTGCTCTCCTCTTGCGGGAGGCCACCAACCGGCTGCCGGACCTGGCGGTGGAGGTGGTCTCGCCGCGGCATCTGGAGCGGGCGCTGGTCGAGCTGATGGGACCGCTGCGTCATCCCGCCGGCGTCACCTGGCCGGATCGTCTAGTTGAGGTCGAAAAGACGGTGGAGACGGTGGCCGACATCGCCCGCACCTTGGCTACCGACGCCGGCGGCGAAGAACTGGAGTATTGGGCTGAGGCTTTGCTGGCCACGGTCCGCAGCCACTTGGAAGATCAGAGCTATCAGGATCAGGACCTCTTCAGCCGGTTGTCGGCGCTAGCGGAGAGAGCCGCTTCTCTGGCGGCGGCGATGGACTTTTCGTTTCTACTGGACTCCGACAACAAGCTGCTGGCGGTTGGCTATCGCGTGTTCGAGTCAGCCCTCGACCAGAGCCACTACGACCTGCTGGCATCTGAGGCCCGCTTAGCCAGTTTCGTGGGCATAGCTAAAGGAGATCTTCCTCCTTCCCACTGGTTCCGTTTGGGTCGTTCGATGACCCCGATGGGAACCGAAGCGGCGCTGATCTCCTGGTCAGGATCGATGTTCGAATATCTGATGCCGCTGCTGGTGATGGAGTCTCCCCCTGAGAGCGTGCTCGAGGCGACATATCGAGCGGTGGTGCAGCGCCAGATCGAGTACGGCAGAGAACGCCAGGTGCCCTGGGGAATTTCGGAGGCCGCCTATGCCGCCCGCGATGTCCACCTCACCTATCAATATCGGGCGTTCGGGGTGCCGGGATTGGGTTTCGAGCGGGGTCTGAGTGAGGACCTGGTGGTGGCGCCCTACGCCACCATGCTGGCCGCCATGATCGAGCCGCAAGAGGCCCTGGCCAACCTCGGCCGACTTCGCGACCTGGGAGCGGAAGGTACTTACGGGTACTACGAAGCGCTCGACTTCACGCCAGCTCGGCGGCCCGAGACGGGAGAGGCGGTCTTGGTCCGGGCCTATATGGCCCACCACCAAGCGATGTCGCTCGTCGCCCTGGCCAATGTCGTTTACTCCGGTTTTGCCCGCAGCCTCTTTCACAGTGAGCCCTCGGTGCAGGCGGCCGAGCTTCTCCTTCATGAGAGGGTGCCTCGTGACGTCGAAGTGGCACGGCCCCGGGCCGAAGAGGTGGCCGCCGCCGCCCGCCCGCTCGAAGAAGCGAGGGGGGTGGTTCGCAAGGTGGCATCTCCCCACAGTCCGGCACCGATCGCTCATCTGCTGTCCAATGGACGTCTGAGTTCGGTGGTCACTGCCGCTGGCTCGGGCTACACCAACTGGTACGGCCTGGCAGTCAACCGCTGGCGGGAGGACACCACCCGCGACCACTACGGGACCTATCTCTTCATCAGCGATGGGTCAGGCCGGTCCTGGTCGGCCGGGTATCAGCCGACCGCGGCCGAACCCGATGCCTATGAGGTTGCTTTCAGCGAAGACAAGGTGGAGATCACCCGCCGTGATGGTTTGGTGGCGACCCACCTGACCGTGGTCATTTCGGCCGAAGACGATGCCGAAGTTCGGCGGGTGAGCCTCACCAACTTCGGCTCAGCCTTGCGGGAGCTAGAGGTGACCTCCTACGCCGAGTTGGTGCTGGCGCCGCAGCGGGTTGATGCCGCCCATCCCGCCTTCTCGAGCCTCTTCGTGCAAACCGAGACGGTGCCGGGGCGAGACGCTCTCCTGGCCCATCGCCGACCCCGAGCCTCGGACGAAGATCCGGTCTTCGCCGGCCATGTCCTCACCGTGAGCGGTGAGGTGGTGGGAGGAGCTCAGTGGGAAACCGACCGGGCCCGGTTCCTCGGCCGCGGTAACCCAGTGCATCGGGCCGCGGCCATCGACCGCCC
>DATEDX010000047.1:0-2488 GCA_035281425.1 Acidimicrobiia bacterium | reverse complement strand
CCTTCTCAGGGAAAACGGCTATACCGACGAGCAGTTAGCGGCCCGGATCAAAGAGCTCGACGAAGCTGACGGCGCCGCCGACGGTCGACGCCTGGCTCCCGCCATCGTGTGTCGCAGCTGCGACTCCAAGGTGCCGGCGGGCCTTCCCCGTTGCCAGATCTGCGGCACCGAAACCGGGGTGACTCCCGGCCCCCTCGACGGCATCTAACTACCGAAACCTAATGCTATAGCGGTGCTCTACTGCCCAACTCTGCATTGAGATTCTCCCGGGAACTCGGCCCGGCCCGCCGGGGTTGAAGGTGATATGAAGCGCTCATATCTCATCGGCGGGGCGGTGGTGGCGGCCATCATCGGCTTCCTCCTTTTTCGCCCCGACAAGTTGTTCGCCGACGACCCGGTCGATGAGTCGTTGGCGGAGGCCTTTGCCACCACCACCGCCGACCCTGCGGGCACCACGACGCCACCACCGACTTCCGAGACCACCGCCAGCATCGCACCGGCCACGACTACTCCGACGGAGACCACCACCTCTCAGCCGGTGTCGCCCGAACCGGTAGCCATCTCCACCGGATCGTTCTACGGAATCGACCACCGGGCCTCGGGAACCGCCACCGTCTACGAACAGAACGGTCAGTTCGTCCTCCGCTTCGAAGACGACACCGACATCCAGAACGGCCCAGATCTCTTCGTGTGGGTACTACCCGGTGACACCTACGAGGGAGGTACTCCGGCTGAGTATCTCGATCTGGGGAAGCTCAAGGGGAACATCGGCGGGCAGAACTACGAGCTACCGGGCGACTTCGATCCCGATCAGCACCGTTTCGTCCTCATCTGGTGCCTGCGGTTCGCCGTGCCCTTCGCCGGGACCCCGCTCGCCTAGGTCATTCTCGGGGCCACAGGTGATCAAAACGATCACCCCGAACCCGGGGTTCGCGGATATGAGCGGGTTAGACGGGTCGGCGGCGCTTGGAGGAAATCACGCCGGTATCGAAGCCGGCGAGGTGGAGGCCGCCGGCGAAGCGGGCGTGTTCGATCTTGAGGCAGCGGTCCTGGACCACCTTAAGACCTGCCTCCATCGCCATCTCAGCGGCTTCATCGTTGCGGAGACCGAGTTGGAACCACACCACCTTGGCCCCCACCTCGATCGCCTCTTTGACAACCCCGGGTAGCTCGGAGGCCTTGCGAAAACAGTCGACGATGTCGGGAGGGCCGGGTAGGTCACGCAGCGACGGATAGGCCTTGAGCCCGAGCACCTCATCGGCGTGGGGGTTGACCGGCCACATCGTGTAGGGGGTGCGGGTGAGATAGGTGGCGACGAAGTTGGAGGAACGGAGGGGGTTGGGTGAGACTCCCACCAACGCCACCGTCTTCGCCTCCCGCAGGATCTGGAGCCTCTCAGCCGGAGTTGCCTCGGGGACCCGAGTGATGGTGGTCATGCGCCACCTACCAGGCCCGTGTTGAGGTCGGCGAGGATGTCGTCGATGTCCTCCAGGCCGACGGAGATGCGGATCATGTCATCGCCCACCCCGGCGACCGCTCGCTCCTCGGTGGGGACCTGCTGGTGGGTAGTGGAGGCGGGGTGGATCACCAGGGTCTTGGCATCGCCGACGTTGGCCAGGTGAGAAGCGAGTTCCACCTTCTCGATGAACTGCTTGCCGGCGTCGTAACCCCCCTTGACCCCGAAGGTGAAGACTGCCCCCGGACCGCCGGGGACGTACTTCTTCACCAGCGGGTCGTCGGCCGCCGGGTAGCTCACCCAGGCCACCGCCGGATGCTGGCCGAGGAAATCGGCCACCGCCCGGGCATTCTCGACATGACGCTGCATCCGCAACGGCAGCGTCTCCAGGCCGAGCAGGAGCAGGAAGGAATTGAAAGGCGACAGCGCCGCTCCCACGTCGCGCAGCAACTCAGTCCGGGCCTTGGTGAGGTAGGCGTACTCTCGGAAGTTCTCCCAGAACCGCAGCCCGTGATAGGCCGGGGAGGGTTCGGTGATGAGAGGGAAGTTTCCGTTGTCCCAAGGAAAGCGCCCCGACTCAACGATGACCCCGGCGATCACGACCCCATGGCCTCCGATGAACTTGGTGGCGGAGTGGACCACGATGTCTGCTCCCCACTCCAGGGGGCGGCACAGATAGGGGGTGGCGAAGGTGTTGTCGATCATCAGGGGGAGGCCGTATTCATGGGCAATCTCGGCCACCCCTTCGATGTCGAACACTTCCGCTCTGGGGTTGCCGATGGTCTCGCCATAGAGGAGCTTGGTTCGCTCCGAAACTGCCGCCTTGAAGGCCTCGGGATTGGGATCGACAAAGGTGACGCTGATTCCCATCCGCCGCAAGGTGACGTCGAACTGCGTGTAGGTACCCCCGTAGAGGTTGCGAGCGGCCACCACTTCGTCTCCCGCCTGGCAGAGGGTGAGAATGGAGATCAATTGGGCGGCCTGCCCCGAGCCGGTGGCTAGTGCCCCCAGCCCCCCTTCCAGTGAGGCCAT
>DATEDX010000046.1:0-21964 GCA_035281425.1 Acidimicrobiia bacterium | reverse complement strand
CGGTTCACGGCTCCGCCCCCCGACATCGCCGGCAAAGGTTGGGCCAACCCGGTAGCGGCGGTGTTGTCGCTGGCCCTCTGTCTGGACCATCTGGGAGAGACCGACGCCGCCCAGACGGTAGAGCAGGCTGCCGTATCGGTTCTGCCGGATCTGGCAACGATGGGGGGCCCGGAAATGGGGATGAGCACGATGGAGATTGGTGAGTTGATCGCTGTCCGAGTCGCGGGTTGAGCGAAGGTGTAGGTTGGCCTGGTGTTCGAACGTTTCACCGACCGAGCCCGGCGGGTGGTGGTATCGGCCCAGGAAGAGGCTCGGCTTCTCAACCACTCCTACATCGGGACTGAGCACATCTTGCTGGGTTTGATCGGCGAGGGGAAGGGGATCGGCGCCCAGGCTTTGATCCAGCACCGCGTGTCATTAGAGGCGGCCCGGGCCAAGATCCGGGAGATCATCGGGGAAGGGCCCGAGTCCCCGAAAGGCCACATCCCTTTCACTCCCCGGGCAAAGAAGGTGCTCGAGTTGTCGTTGCGGGAAGCGATCGGCTTGGGCCACAACTACATCGGCACCGAACACATTCTCCTCGGACTGGTCCGGGAGGGAGAGGGGGTAGCGGCCCAAGTGTTGACCGACCTCGGCATCACTCTCGCCGAGCTCCGCCCGACCATCCTCGGATTGCTCTCCATCAGTCCCGAGGAGGCGGAGGCCAGCCGGGCCCGAGGCCGGTCGGCTTTTCCACCTCCCAGAATCCGCTTCCCCGACTGCCGCCACCAGCCGAGCGCCCTGACATATGAGGAAGCAGAGATCCCCGGTGGGGAAGGCGAGCCATCACGGTCGGCGGTGCTGGTGAGATGCACCGCCTGCGGCACCACCATCGGCGTCCTCCCTGCCTGACTGCGGCGTTGGCCCCCCTCCGTCGCCTCCGGCGACACCTCCCCCAACGTCGCTGCGCTCCTGGGGGAGGAAGAGCGGGAGCCCGGTTATCTGCCGAATGACGGTGGGGGCGGGGCTTTGCGGATCAGCTTCAGCAACTCCGCCACCCCACGTTCGAGTTGGGGATCGCGGCCGGCGGTGTAGTCCTGGGGTTTGATCACCACCTCGATGTCCGGGTCGGTCCCGTAGTTCTCAACCCCGAAACCAACGTCTTCGAACCAGGTGCTGAACTCCGGTTGGGTGGTGATGGTGCCGTCGACCAAGGACTGTTGCGGCCAGATCCCCACCACTCCCCCCCAGGTGCGGGTGCCGATCAGCGGGCCCAATCCGAAGAGCTTGAAGGTGTGGGAGAAGATGTCTCCGTCGGAGCCGGCGTTCTCGTTGGTGAGGCAGACCATGGGACCGGCTGGGGAACTGTCCGGCATCGGGTAAGGGTCCCGCCACCGGGAGATGCGAAAACCGATCCGCCGTCGCACCAGTTTCTCCATCAGCAACTGGCTGACGTTGCCGCCGCGATTGAATCGGACATCGATGACCAGACCCGGCCGGTCGACCTCCGACTTGAAGTAGCGGTGGAACTCGGCGAATCCCGCTGGACCCATGTCCGGGATGTGGATGTAGCCCGCCTGTCCCTCGGTTTGGTCTCTCACCGCCTGACGGTTGGCCTCCACCCAATCCCGATAGCGAAGGGGGGTCTCATCACCGAGGGGGGTCACTACCACCTGGCGGGGACGCTGCCGGCCTCGTCCCACCTTGAGTAGCACCGGTCGGGTCGCCTTCTCCACCAGACGGGAAGAGGGATGGATGGTCGGTCCCAAGGCCACCCCATCGATGGCGAGAATCCGATCCCCTTCCCGGATTCCCACCCCGGGGGCGGCTAAAGGCGAGTGAGCCTTGGGCTCCCAGGAGTCACCCTGAGGGATGCGGCCCACCCGCCAGGAACGCCCCTGGTAGACCAGGTCGGCTCCCAGATGGCCCTGCGACCAGTTGGGGGGCGGCCGGTAGTCCCCTCCCAACTCATAGGCGTGGCTGGTGCCGAGTTCGCCCTGCATCTCCCACAACAGATCCGAGAACTCGCTGCGGCTCCCTACTCTTTCCACCAGCCGGGCGTAACGCTGCCTGATCACCGTCCAGTCCACTCCCCCCATGTCCGCCACCCAGAAGTAGTCGCGTTGCAGCCGCCAGGCCTCCCCCAACATCTGTTCCCATTCCGCCGGTGGATTGACCTCCAGCCGGATCCGGTCGAGGTCGATCAACCCCGTCTCTCTCCCCGGCTTGTCGTTGCCGTTCTTGTCGTCTTTCCAGCCGACGGTGACCACCCTCAAGGTCTTGGCGCCCCGAACCGCCAACACCTTCCCGTCTTGAGAGACTTCGAACCCGGAGAGCCCCTCAGCCACCAGCTCCAACTTGTCAGTGACGAAGTCCCAGCTTTCCAACCGGCCCCGGGGGCCCTCTTCTTCGAGCACCGCCGGCGGCGGGGCCAGAGGACGGGACAAGAAATAGGTCCGTGAGCGTGCCGCCCGGATGGTCATATAGGCGCCCGGCGGCGCTGGATAGGCCACCGCCCTTTCCGGCATCCCTTCCAGGTCGATCGCCACCGGCTGCGGCTGGGCGGGTGCCGGGCTTGGGGGGGGAGGAGGGGTGGCCCCACCCGGTGGTCGGGGATCTCGCTGCGCAACCTGGAACGGTGAAGGTGCCGTCGCCTGGAGGGAGATCAGCATGGGGATGACGGCCCGGGGAAAGCCAAAGTCATGGAAGTGGCCATCGGCCACGGGCTCGAAGGCCCGGGCGGAGAGAAAGGAGAGGTATTTACCTTCCGGGTCGAAGGTAGGGCTCCAGTCTTCGAAGTCGGGCCTCCCCAACCTGGTGAGACTGGCGGTAGTGGTGTCGTACAGGAATAGGTTGACGGTGGGCCGGGTCTCGGCGGCGGCGAAAGCCAGCCACCGCCCATCGGGCGACCAACCGGCACCGGCGATCCACGAGTGGGGGCTCCGCAGCAAGATTTGTGACTCTCCCCCATCAAGGTCGACCAACAAGACCTCGTGGCGGTGATTGGTGATCGCAACTCTCTCCCCCTGAGGGGCGGGATCGATCGACCTGATTCGACCAAAGTCACCGGCGAGAAGCTGCGGCTCCCCTTCCCCATTGGCCTCTTCGACGATTAGTGCTTCTTCTCCGGTTTGGTCGGTGACACTGATGATCCGCTTCCCGTCGGCCAGCCAGGTGGTGAGTCGGCGGCGCTCGGACGAGTCGGCCCCGTGGGGAAGCGGCGCCCCCTCCCACAGCGGCATGGTGAAAGCACTTCCTCTGGCTACCAGCGCCAAGGAGTGGCCTTCGGGATGGAGGCGATAGGTCTCCAGCCTCCGGCCCGGGCTCAGGAAACGTCGGTGTCGTTGGGGGCGGCTGCTGGGCAACTCCACCTCCAGGATCCGCGGCCCGCCTTCATCGGGATCGAGCAGCCACAGATCGGCACCGCAGTGATAGATGATGCGCCGCCCGTCGCTGTCGGGAAAGCGGGTATAGAACTCTTCGTGGTTGGTGTGGCGGCGAAGTCCCCGGCCGGTCGGGGTCACCGAGTAGATATTGCCCACCCCTTCATGGTCGGAGAGGAAGAAGATGCGGTCACCGAGCCACATCGGATCGGCCAAGTTGCCGGGGAGCCGGACCAGTGAACGGAATTCGCCCTCGCCGCGGCGATCGATCCAGATGCTTCCCACCCGACCGCCCCGGTATCGCTTCCAGCGGGCCGGGTCGAAAGAGTTGCGGCTGATCACCACTCCGCCCTCCGGTCCATAGGAGAGGGCGCGAGCAGGACCGATGTTCAACGGGGTGGGAGGGCCCGCAGCGGCCGGCACCCGCCAGAGATGGGTCCACCCCGCGAAAGGTTGCTGATAGTCGCTGGCCACTACCACCGAGCCGCCATCCGGGGTCCAAGTCAGGACTTGGGTAACTCCAGCGAAGTGGGTGAGGCGGCGGGCGGGCCCTCCCGGCGCCTCCATTACGAAAAGATCGAGCCTCCCCTCGTCGCGGCCGACGAACGCCAAGCGTGACCCATCGGGAGAGAACCGGGGGTGGGCTTCGGCCCCGGGATTAGCAGTGAGGCGGTGGGCCATCCCTCCGGCGGTGGTGATCTGCCAGAGGTCGTCCTCTGCCACAAAGGCCACGTCGTCGCCGTGGATGGTTGGATGCCGGTAATAGCCGCGAACCGCCAGCTCAGTACTCCTCGCTCGGGAGCGGCATCGTAGGCGGGCCCACCAGGGCCAGATTCATCGGATTTCTTCGAGGAACGCCAGCAGTCTTCGCTCGTAAGCCTCAGCACCAACGTTCCAGGAGCGGACGTGACCCGCCCCCGGCACGATCACCAGCCGCACTAGGTCGGGACGGGCCGCCACCAAGTCACTGCTGACCTCGAGAGGTACGGTGTCATCCTCGCTGCCGTGGAAAATCTGCACCGGCACCGTCAGCTCGCCGGCCCGGGTCACGTAGTCCACTTCGCTCCAGGCGATGCCGAAACGGAGTGTGGAGATCCGTTTGGCGGTCCAGACCAGCGAGGGAGGTAGCGGAAGGCCGATGAACGGCAGCCGGCGCTGGGAGGCGCCCAGGTCTACTGCCCGCTCGAAGTCCAGGTTGGGGGAGTCGAAGACCACTCCCACCACCGGGTCGGTGGGCCGCTGCAGCAGATACGACATGACGTGGGCGGCCCCCGTCGAGTAACCCACCAGGATGACCTGGTCGGCACCCTTGCCTACTACGTAGTCGACGGCCCCGGCCACGTCCTCCCATTCGGTACGTCCGTATTGATAGAAACCGGAAGGGTCGGCCGGGAGTCCATCATCGTTGCGATAGCTGATGACCAACTGGCTGAAGCCAGCGGAAGCAATCGGGCCTACCAAGCGAAGAGCCTCGCTTCGGGAAGCACCCAAGCCGTGGACGTGAATCACCCAGGGACCCGACCCGGAGAGGATCTCCCAGGCGGTCATCTCCCCTAGCGGGCTGGTGAAGGTGACCTCGTCGTAGAACAGTCCAAAGGCTCGCTGGGGGTCGGGGGGATAGGCGAACCCTTCGGCATCGGCCAGCTCCCCCACCGAGGGCAACTGGCCGTCGATCCGGACCATCCTTCTCACCACTGAGCCGTCGTCGTTTTCGCGGACGATGTCGAATAGCTGACCATATCCGGTGGCCCACTCCAGACCGAGGACGGAGGGATCGGTCAGATCATCGTCTTCCCCCTCCAAGGGTCGAAGGCCCACGGTCCCCCCTCCCACTTCGGTGACCAGCAGATCGAGCGACTCTTCCTCCCTGCTGATCACCAGGGCGTCTGCGCGTAGCTGATCGGAGAAGTACCAGCCCCCTCCGATATGGAAAGCCAGCAGCAGCACCACAACCAGGACGAGATAGAGGCGCCAGCGTCTCACGAAGGGGAGATTCTGCCCGGAAATAGCGTGCCGAGAAGCCGTCCCCGTGAGTCAACCACTGGAAGCGGGTCGCGGCCCTGGTCTTCGGACACATGGGCAGCGACATCAATCGAGCGAGGCGACTCCATCAACTCGCCCACCGGGGTGGAAGGCCCAGCGGTCTGGAGCTCTTCTCGGCGGACGGTTCCCACCAACAGGCCGTTCTCCACCACCGCAATCAGACTGGCGCGGTGGAGACGGAGGGCATCGGAGGCGTGGTGGAGGGGTCCGACAAACACCGGCTCTTCCATGAGGTGGAAGACCCTCGGTTCGGTATGGCGCACGATCACCGCTCCGGCGGGAACTGCCGCCCGCATCCGGGCGCCCGCTCCGAAGAAGAGGCGGGAGAGGAGCGAACCTCCGGGTTCGCCCATCACCACTAACGACCGCTCCGGCAGCTGGGTTACGAAGCTCTGCGGGTCGGCTGCTCCGATCACCAGCCGATCGGCCTCGACCATCTGATCAGCAAAACGATCAACGGCCGCTTCGGCCTCGGCCTTGTTTTCGTCGTCGAAGAAGGCCGAAGCCACCGCCACAGGCTTAGCTAGCCGAGAGGCAAGGACCTGGGCGAGATGCGCCGCCAAGCCGGAGTGAGGCCCCCCGGAGACGGCCGCCACCACCCGATCGATCTTCGACCGGGCAACATTCACAGGCATAGCCAGGTTGACGAGGTCAAATGCCCCCGGAGGCTTCCTCGTCACCAACAGGTCGGCCCGCTCCCGAATGCACTCCTCGACCAAGTCACCCGACACCCGACGGGCGTCATCGCTGAGCAGGGTGGCCAACTCTTCGCAACCATCACCTCTCGTGTAGAGCACCGACCTGAAGGCTGGATACCCCATAACTGCGCAGCAGTGTGGCAGGGTTCTGCCCGATACACCATGATGTGCCTGCGATGCGAAGCTCAAGATGCAACTAGGCGTCCCCGCTGAGTCGGCCGCCGGTGAGAGGCGGGTGGCGGTCACCCCGGAGGTCGTGGCCCGCCTGCTGGAAGCTAGCCACGAAGTCGCGGTAACGAACGGAGCGGGCCTGGCAGCCGGTTTCACCGACGCCGAATACGCCGCGGCCGGCGCGGTGACGGTGAGTCAGGAGGAAGCTCTGGGCCAACCGGTGGTAGCGGCGGTCAACCGGCCTCCGTTCCAAGCTCTGCAGAGCGCAGCGGTGATTATTGGGTTCTTGCGACCATTGGAGGATCCGGCCGGGGTGGCGTCGTACGCCGAGGCGGGGGTGACCGCCCTGGCCTTCGAGCTGATACCCCGTATCACCCGAGCCCAGCCCATGGACGCCCTCTCGTCTCAAGCCACGGTGGCCGGCTATCAAGCGGCGGTGGAGGCAGCTCAATTGTCCCCCCGATTCTTCCCGATGTTGACCACCGCCGCGGGCACCATCGCTCCGGCGCGAGCGGTGGTCTTGGGAGCGGGAGTGGCCGGGCTACAAGCCATCGCCACCTGCCGGCGCCTCGGGGCAGTCGTGTCGGCCTTCGACGTGAGGGCGGCCGCGGCCGAACAGGTCCGCAGCCTTGGTGCCACTTTCATCGAAGCGGCCGTAGCCCCCCAGGATGCCTCGTCCAGCGGGGGGTACGCCCGACCCCTGGAAGATGACGCCCAGCTCCAGGTGTGGGATACCCTCACCCCGGCTGTGGCCAGGGCCGATGCAGTGATAGCCACGGCCGCCATCCCCGGACGGCCAGCCCCTCGCCTCATCACTACCTCCATGGTGGAGCAGATGGCTCCCGGCGCCGTCATCGTCGACCTGGCCGCCACCACCGGGGGTAACTGCGAACTGACCGTGCCCGGTGAAGTGATCCAACACGGAGAGGTCACCATCGCCGGCTTCACCGATCTTCCCTCTCGCAAGGCTCATGACGCCTCCCGAATGTATGCCCGCAACGTTCTCTCCCTTCTGGCCTTGCTCGGGCCCAAAGGAGAGGTGGACTTGGAGGATGAGATCCTGGACGCCTGTTGCGTAAGCCACGGGGGAAGCGTCCGCCTGCCCCAGTAGCCACATGTTGTTCGAGGAGGTCCTCCGCCGACGACGGATGGTGCGGAACTATTTACCCGATCCGGTGGCAGAGGAAGTTCTGACCAGGGTGGTGGAGGCCGCCCGCAAAGCTCCTTCGGCGGGATTCAGCCAGGGAACCGCCTTTGTGGTCGTCACCGACCCCGAAACCAGGAAGCGAATCGCCGAGCTGGCAGGGGAAAGCAGTTACGTGGCCGCAGGTTTCGACCCTTGGATCAGCCGGGCCCCGGCCCACATCGTCATCTGCGTGTCGGAGGACGTGTATCACCGCCGCTACCAGGAGCCGGACAAGACCGATGCCGATGGAATGGAGACCGATTGGCCTATCCCTTATTGGTGGGTGGACGCCGGGGCGGCGATGATGCTGGTGCTGTTGGCCGCGGTCAATGAAGGCCTGGCGGCGGGCTTCCTCGGGGTTCACTCCCTCCCCGGCTTGAGCAATCTGCTGTCGATTCCGTCCCAGTTCACCCCCATCGGGGTGGTCACCGTTGGACGGGGGGCGCCGGATCGGAGATCGGGTTCCCTCCGCCGGGGGTGGCGTCCAACCGCGGCGGTTATCCACTGGGAATCATGGGGTGGCCTCTCGCCCCGGTAACTAGTCACAATTTGCCTCCCGGCAATGGCACCGAGCTAGTTGAATGTGCTGTAACAAGCGCCGTCGGGGGACGACTTTTCTAGTGAACATGAAACGGCCCACCTTTAGCGAGAGCAGCGAAGCAACCGAGGCGTTGCGTCGTTATGGCACTTGGCTGGTTGCCCAAACCGGGGCGGCCGAAGCTCAGGTGGCCGCGACTCGCGCCCTGGCAGGCTCCCTCCGGCCCCGCCGGCGGCGGTGGGTGGTAGCGGTGGCAGTGGCCGGGCTCCTGCTCATCGGCAACGTCGGCCTGGCCGCGGTGTCCGACACAGCGGTGCCCGGTGACACGTTGTACGGTTTGAAGCGGGCCTACGAACAGATCACCGGGATTTTCGGCGACCAGAACCACGCCGCCGAACGGTTGCGCGAAGCCGAGATCCTCCTCCAGCGAGGGGATTCCGACGCCGCTCTGGCCGCCACCGAAGAAGCCTTAGCCGAACTCGAGATCGACACTCCGCTGGGTGACATGCTCGATGGGGTCCCGGTGGCGGAGGCCGATCCGGAGTTGATCGCCGAGACTGAAGCCCTGGTGGATCTAGCCAAAGAGATCCATGCCAGCGCCAAGGACTCCACCGACCGCCAGGAAGCCATCGCCGCGCTGCGGGAGCAGGCGGCGCGGGTGGCGGCAGTGGCGAGAGCCAATGCCCAAGCCCCCACCGACCACCCGGGGCAAGGCCAGGGGCCGCCCGACAACCCCGGGCAGGGACAGGGACCACCGGGAAATCCCGGGCAGGGGCAAGGAGGACCGTCAGATTCTCCCAGTGCCACCGCCCCAGTAAACACCAACAGCCAGGGAAATCGGCCGTAACCTGAGCAGATGGATGTGAGGCCGGAGGGGACCGGCTCAACGCCGCCCCCGCCCACCACCCGTTCAGAAACCTGGCCCCCAGCACTCTCCGCGGTTGAAGCTGCGGTGGGTGGTGATCGGGCCGCACTCCACCATATCCTGGCGGATGGGTATCCGCGCATGGTGGGGTTCTTCGCGGGTATCGGCCTCAACCGCCACGAGGCCGAGGAACTGGCGGCCGAGTCGGCGCTGATGGTGGTCACTTCGATCAGTCGATTGCGCTCCGCCCAAGCCTTTGAGGCTTGGTTCTGGGCCATTGCCCGCAACCGGTTGCGAACCACCTTCCGGAAGCGAAAGTCGCCCCGCCCGGTGGACGCCGAGGTCTCCCCCTCCACCCCGGAGGAAACCGCCATCATTGCCGATGAACACGTCCGCATTCGGGAAGCCATGAAGCAGTTGACCCCTCGAGATCGGGAACTGCTGTGGCTCCGGGAGGTGGAGGGGCTCAGCTACGAAGACATCGGCAGCCGTCTCGGCTCGGCGGTGGGAACGGTCCGGGTGGCCTGCCATCGGGCCCGTCAACGTCTCGAAGAGGCCTACGCCCGCGGCGAAAGTTGATCACCTCACCCACCAACCCCCAGATAAAGGCCGCTGCCGCCTTACGACAGCGCCGGGAACGGAACCGAACCGGCCTCTTTCTCATCGAGGGCGTGGTCGAGATCGAGCGGGCTTTACGGGCCTCCGTCACCATCGAGAGCCTCTACGTCGAGACCGGCCGCCTGCCTCCCCCGGCCTGGCCCGGTCCCTATGTGACCCTCGGACCCATGGCCTTCGCCCGGATAGCCCTGGGGCGCGACGGAGTGATTGCGGTAGCCCGTCAACCATCCTTTGATCTGGGGTCTTTCCACCCGCCCCGCCCCGAGCTTCTTCTGGTGGTGGAAGCGATGGAGAAGCCGGGCAACTTGGGGGCCATGCTTCGCACCGCCGACGCCACCGCAGCCGGGGTCATGGTGGCGGACCCGGTTACCGACCTCACCAACCCCAACGTCGTCCGGGCATCGCTCGGGACCATATTCACCGTGCCCCTGGCCCAGGCCCCGGCGGAGGAGGTAATGGCATGGTTGGTGCGGCAAGGAGTCGAACTCCTCGCCACCACCGTCTCTGGGGGAATCCCTCCCTGGGCGCACGACCTCTCCTCCCCGGTGGCCATCGCCATCGGCTCCGAACACCAGGGTCTCTCCTCCCGGGTCTTGAGTCATGCCACCGGCCGGATCACTCTCCCCATGTCGGGATCAGCCGACTCGTTGAATGCCGCCGCCACCGCCGCGGTCATGCTCTTCGAAGCGGTCCGCCAGCGGAGCCTTTAGCCCCGATCGTTGACAGCGAACGTATGTTCGGGATACATTGCGTTCGGTGCGGCCCCCCGAGCTCCAACTCGGCTTCGAGGACCTGGGGACACCTCTCTACGAGGTGACCTTCTGCGTAGTCGACTTGGAGACGACGGGGGGCTCGCCGGCCGACTGTGAGATCACCGAAATTGGGGCGGTCAAGTATCGGGGCGGAGAGCTTCTTGGCGAGTTCGCCACTTTGGTGGATCCGGGGGTGGGTGTTCCTCCTTTCATTACCATCCTCACCGGTATCACCACCGCTATGGTGAAGGCCGCTCCTCCTTTAGAGGCGGCGCTACCGGCTTTCCTGGAGTTCTGCGGCGATGCGGTGATCGTCGGCCACAATGTCCGCTTCGATCTCTCCTTTCTGCGAGCGGGCGCACTGCGCCTGGGTTACCCCACCCCGGGACCGGCCTCGATCGACACGGTCGGTCTTGCCCGGCGCCTCATTCGGGCCGAGGTGCGGGACCTGACGTTGGGGACCCTGGCTTCATATTTCCGGTCGCCTCATCCCCCCACCCATCGTGCCCTGGCTGATGCCCGAGCAACTGCCCATGTCTTTCACGCCTTGCTGGAGAGGGCGGGGTCGCTCGGGGTTACCGGACTCGACGACCTCCTCGCTCTGCCCACCGCCCGAGGTGCCTCCTATTACCCCAAGATCTCCCTGGCCGATCACCTGCCGCGACGCCCCGGGGTTTACATCTTTCGAGACCGCGATGGACAGGTGCTTTATGTCGGCAAGGCTGCCAATTTGCGTACCCGGGTCCGTTCTTACTTCTACGGCGACCAGCGTCGCCGTACCAGTGACCTGCTTCGCCAGCTTCATCACATCGAGCATCGGGTCTGCACCAACGAATTGGAGGCCGAGATCGCCGAATTGAGGCTGATCCACAGCCATCGTCCCCGCTTTAACCAGCGTTCCCGTCCACCCCGCCGCCAGGTATATATCCGGCTGACCAAGGAGAAGTTCCCTCGGTTCGCTCTCGCCTACAAGCTCAGCACCGAAGGTGAACTGTGGCTGGGCCCGTTTCGCACCAAAGCCGCCGCCGACCTGGTGTTGGAGGCGCTGTGGGACGCCACCCCGATCCGCCGCTGCCGGGGAAGCTCGGGCTCTCGCCAAGCCCCTTGTGCCCCTGCCCAATTGGGGGTGGCCTCGTGTCCCTGTGACGGCAGCGTCGATCAGACGGACTACCGGCGGTTGATCAACGACTTCCTGGCCGCCGCCGATCACCGGCCCGCCGACCTTCTTCGCCCCCTGGAGTCGCGGATGCGTCGCCTGGCTTCCGAGCAGCGCTTCGAGGAGGCGGCGGTGGCACGGGACCGGCATGGTGCTCTGGCTCGAGCCTTGGAGCGCCGGCTCGCCTGGCAAACCCTGAGCGGCGCCGGCCGCTTGCAGCTGGAGGCACTTTCGGGTGAGGTGGTCCTGGTCGAAAATGGGCTGCTGGCCGGAGTGTTCGATGCCGCAACTCCCTTGCCCCTGGCCGGGACGGAACCTCTAGAGCTCGCCTCGCCGGTACCCCCTTCGGTGGCGGTGGCCGAAGAAGCTCAGCTTCTCTGGCGGTGGATCGGTGGCGGGGAGGTCGTGGTCCGGGATTGCACGAGTCCTCTGGCCTGGCCGGCCTTCCCTCCGCGGCAGCTCAAAGTGGCCTGACTCCTACCATCCCGGCGCAATGCGCTTCATCGTCCGTCCGGGAACCGACCCGGTGGCTCGCACCGATGGCACCCTCCTCAAAGCCCTGGGACTTCCTTTTGGCGGCGTACTCAAGATCGGCACCACCCACCTCCTCGTCCAGGCAGGAGAGGTGCAGGAGTCGACCGCCATCTACCTGGGGCCACAGGCGATGGCCAACGCCGGTGTGGGCGATGGTCAGGGGGTTGACGCCACCCGCGCTGTGCTGGGTTCGTTATCGCTGGTGGTGCTGGACGGTGCCGATCTGGCGGTGGAGCCCAAACTCTTGGTTAGGGCCCTGCAGGGGCGACCGATCACCGCCGGCGACAACATCACCGTGGCCGGATCCCACGTAGGTGGCGAAGCCGACCTCAACCTCAAGGTGCTCTCGGTTGAGCCCGAACCGGCCGGTTTGGTCGGCGCCGGAACCCGCTTCGTGAGCGAGGCGGATGCCGCTGCCCCTTCTCCTCCCTCCCCCGCCCCGGTTGCCTCGCCGCCGACCACAAAACCTTCGGCCACCAGCAGTCAGCCCATCCCCCCTACCCCTGCACCGGCGGCTTCGGGTCCCACCACCTCAGAGGCGCTGTTGGCGGGGCTGGATGCCGAGTTGGATCTACTCACCGGGTGGCTGTCGCTCCTGACCTCGCCCGAGAATCTGCCCGGTGCCTGGGGATTGCCGCGGGTAGCAGGGGTTCTCCTCGAAGGACCCCATGGTTGTGGCAAATCTGAACTGGTGGCCGCCGCCGCCGAGCGGGCCGGCGCCAAAGTGCAGGAAGTATTGGTCGACCGGGTCTTCAAACCCGAACGGCTACTCGACTTGCTGGAAGGAGCGGTCAAGACCGCGGCCGGAGCGACCGTGGTATTCGTCGATCGGCTCGAGGCAGTAGCCGGCGAGGAGGGTCTGGCCCCTTTCCGGACCCAGGTCGGCGCCATCCTTCGCTGGTTCCTCGATGCGGTCGCCGAGAAGCCCGGGCTGGCCTGTGTTTTAGGAGTGACGTCACGAAGCCACCTCGACCCGGCCCTGACCCAGAACCCCCTTCTGCCTCGCTCGCTCGCCATCCCCCCACCAGACCTGGAGCGGCGGCGTCTGCTATTCCAAGCCTCCTTGGCCAAGGTGCCCACGGAAGTCATCGACTTCGACCTGCTGTCCGCCAGGTCGGCGGGCTTCAGCGGCGCCGACGTGGTGGCCGCCGTAATTCACGCCTCGAGCCAGCTCGCCCGTCAACGAGGGGGAAGACTCACCACCGACGACCTAGTGGCGGCCATTGCCGCAACCACTCCCTCGTTGGGCTCTATCGCCCTCGGGGAGATGCCCAACTACGGCTTCGACAAGGTCGCCAATCTCGACGAAGTGAAACAACGGCTGATCGAATCAGTGGTGTGGCCGGTCACCGATCCCGAGCGTTTCCGGGCCATGGGGATCGATCCCCCCCGAGGCATCCTTCTCTACGGCCCTCCCGGGACCGGGAAAACCTTCGTCATCCGGGCGCTGGCGCACGAGGCCGGCGCCGCCTTCTTTCCGGTGAAAGGCGCCGAGCTGCTCGACAAGTACGTCGGTGAGTCGGAGCGAGGGGTTAGGGAGATTTTCGCCCGGGCTCGGGCGGCCGCCCCCTCCATCATCTTCTTCGACGAGATCGACGCTCTCGCTCCCATCCGGGGTCGATCCACCAACAACGTCACCGACTCGGTGGTGGCGGCTTTGCTGACTGAGATGGATGGAGTCACCTCACGCGGTGACGTGGCGGTGATCGGGGCCACCAACCGCCGCGACCTGATCGACCCAGCACTGTTGAGGGCCGGGCGCTTCGAGATCCAGATCGAGCTGGGGCTGCCCGATGTCAAGGCGCGGCGGGCGCTGCTCGAGATCTCCGACGTGCCCTTCGCCGCCGAAGTTGACAAAGACCGGTTGGCGGAAGTCACCGAAGGGATGTCGATGGCCGACTTAGCCGGCACCCTCCGAGAGTCGGCCCTGGCCGCACTTCGCCAGGACACCAAGGCCAGGGAAGTTCGCTGGGAGCACCTTCTCACCGCCATCGAACGCTGGCAGAAGGCCAACCTGCCGGGGTTATAACGGAGGGAGGATCTTCGCCTTGACTTGGCGGTCACTATTCTGGCCGTAGGGTCTTACTAACGACCATGGGCAGGAATCCCCCATGAAACACGCGACCATGCGGGTTGTTGAAGTCGCCGCAATTACAGCAACCGTCGCCCTCTACGCCTGCAACAACACCCCGGCAACGTCGCCCATAGATCAGCCAGAAGCGGCCACGTCCCAGACTCCATTGAATACTTGGCCATCGGCAGCAGACTTGGGACCCTGCCCCCCGGCCGTTACCCCTAGGTCCACGATTGATCCGATGCCATTAGCCGCATACCTCTCGCTGTACCCCGGTTGGATGGTGCTGGACTCCCTCTCGACTGGCGCCGACATGAGCTCCACCGACTATGCCCCGGCGACAGTCTCAGTGTCTGAGGTGTTAGCGGGGCCTCCTCAGCGGGAAGTGTTGATGAGGCCGAACCTGATCCTGGCGGCCCAAGGTGAACTGGCCCGTGGAGCTGAGCTGCTGGTCGGGGTGTTGGATCCGGAAACGTCCGACCCCTACGTAGGTCCCCTGGTCTCCCTCCGTCCCAGCGGAGAAGCAGTTTTCGTAGGCTCCTGCGGAGTGTTGAGCAGTACTGAGCTGGTCCAATACGTTGAATATCTGGTGAGCACCGGGATTAGCTCAACTCCGGCGGAAACCGTCATCGGGTTGGTTTCCGATCCGCAAGCTATGGCGACCCTCGAAGACTGGACGAGAGGTCCCACGCCCCCCTCGTGGCTGGACCAGGACCCCGATCGTAGGCTGCTCGACCCCCAGGAAACCCCGGCCGAGATTTTGGCCCAGCTATCCGTGGTCATGGTGGCGATCGACATTCCTGATTCTTGGCGTTCCCTACCCGCCACCATCTGCACCAAGGCACCCCTCGGGTGGAATCACTGCTCATCCTCGGAACTTGACGACATTGGCATTGAGATCTTCTCCTATACGGTGCCTGGTTCAAACCTGGAGGTGTGGCTGCTCGACCCTGCTGCGGATACCTCACAACCAATTGCCCGGCTCGGAACTATCCCGGCATCGCTCCTGGACGCCGTCGCGGACGATGAAAGGCCTGCAGTTCGAGTCCAGGTTTCCGGTGATTTCAGCGATCTGACTTCGCTGGTTGACGGCCTGGCGGCGGGGTTGGTTGGGTTCACCGCTAGTGCAGCCAAATAGGTCCTGCCGCCCTTGGCTGCCAACGACCAGACAAGGCCTACTTCCTCAGGCCGCATCCGCCCCCGCGCGAGTGCGCCCCCGCCGTAAGAAGACCGGTAGATCTAGGCGGGGACGCTCTCGGTTAGGTTCGGGCTATTTGGTTCGGTTTGGCTGCGGAGGCAGCGGCGTCCGGTTGGGGTTGCAGGCGACTCCCGGGTTGAAGCCGTGTGGATCGGCCAGCCCGTACCTCACATCCTGCCCGTACGACTGGGACTTCCCACCGGGACCGTTCGGCGCGATCTCGAAGTCTGCCGAGATGGGAGCGTCCGGATCGTCATTCAGTCCCGAGAACGAGCACCAAGAAACGCCCTGGTTCTGATGCGAGTTTTTACCGCTGCCGGTTACCTCACCGGCCAGTGCGGCGCTCGCCCCCAGTACCAGCGCGAGAGCAATCGCGATCACAAGCAATGATCGCCTCATTCGAGCCTCCCTTGTTTTTCCGCCCCACTCCTGGTGGGCTTGGGCAAAATTACCAGCCAGCCTTACCCCGAGCCGCGACGGTTAAGCGTGTTTTTCGCGACTTTTCTGTCCGCCACCGGCCGCTGCGATCGCCTCGGCCAGTGAGAACCGGTTCTCATAGAGGGCTCGACCGATCACGACTGCCTCGAACCCCCTCCCCGCCAGGCGGGAAATGTCGGCCAAGCGCCCTATCCCACCGGAGGCGATAAGTCCGATACCGGAAGACACCTCTTGGACTTCGTCGAGCATATCCCAGTCCGGCCCGCTCAGGGTGCCGTCCCGGTCGATGGCTGTGACCATCACTGTTACCACACCGGCTTCCTTCAATCCGGCGAGAACCTCTCTCCAGGCCCTCCCGCTTCCCACCCACGCTCGATCGCGGGCGGCTCCATCCGCGACGTCGAGGGCGGCTATCACCCGTTCGGGTTGACCAACCCGGGCCAGTTCGCTTGCTTGTTCCACCGCTGCACTACCCATCACGACCCGCCGGGCGCCCGCCTCCAGAGCTTGTCTCGCAATCTCGGCCCGGCGGATCCCGCCTCCCACCTGAAATGGAACCCCTGCTTGGGCCAATTGCGCCCACAGGGCCGGGTTCGGATCACCGGTCCTCGCCCCCTCCAGATCGACCACATGGACTAGATCCGCGCCTGCCTCCACCCAGGAGAGGGCGGCGGCGATGGGATCCGATCCATAACGGGTAGTCCGCTCAAACGAGCCTCGCAGCAAACGGACCACCTCTCCATCGAGTACGTCCACCGCCGGGATGATCACCATTTGATGGTTGCTCTCCGCCATGTTAATGTTTTAGCACGTTAACACAATGATACACAATGACCATGACCATGGGCGATGAATGGCGAACCGAAGACTCCGAGGCCCTTTGCTTGGCGTTGCTACGACTCCGCACCACCGATGAGATGGCCGACTTCCTCCGCGATCTCTGCACCCTGCAAGAGATCGAAGCCCTCTCCTCTCGCTGGGCGGTGGTACGGCTCCTTGATCAGGGACTCCCCTACCGCCAGATCGCCCTTGCCACCGGCGTCTCTACCGCCACCATCACCCGCATCAACCAGTGGCTCCAACACGGCACCGGCGGCTACCGCCTGGCCCTTCGCCGCACCCGGAAGAAGCCATGATCCGGCTGGCCGTCCCCAACAAGGGCCGTCTGGCCCAACCCGCCCTCGAGTTGCTGCGAACGGCCGGCCTTTCCTTCGAGGTCACCGACCGCTCCCTCTCCGTCACCGCCCGTAACGCCGCTGTCGAGTTGCTTTTCGTCCGCACCGAAGACATCCCCGAGCTGGTCCACGACCGAGTCGCCGAGCTGGGCATCACCGGCCAGGACTTGCTGGCCGAATTCGGCGCCCCTTTGCCCGTGCTGGTCGAGTTGGGCTTCGGTCATTGCAGGCTGGCGGCCGCCGTCCCTGCCGACTCGCCGGTAGAGAAGGTGGAGGAGCTGAGCGGAGCCCGGATCGCCACTGCCCACCCCTCCACCACCAGACGCTTCCTGGCCCAAAGGCAGATCGACGCCACCGTGGTCCCGCTTCGAGGTTCGGTCGAGGTGGCTACCAAGCTGGGAGTGGCCGAGGCCATCGTCGATCTGATCTCGACCGGGTCCACTCTGATGGTCAACGGGCTTCGGGAGCTGGCCCCGGTGCTCGCTTCACAGGCGGTTCTGGTCGCCGCCCCCGAGGCCGACGGAGAGGCTGCCCGAGTGGCCACCGCTCTGCGGGCAGTGGCGGCCGGGCGCAACCAGCGTTACCTGCTCCTCAACGCTCCTCAGGCAGCCACCGAGGACATCGCCGCTCTCATCCCCGGGCTGGCAGCACCCACGGTGGTCCCCCTCGCCCAACCGGGCATGGTCGCCATCCACTCGGTGGTAGCGGCCGATGAGATCTGGAACTTGCTCCCCCGGCTGGAGGAAGCTGGGGGGGGCGGGATCTTGGTCCTTCCCATCGAACAGCTGGTGCCATGAGGACCGTCTTCCTCGACCAACTCGATCCCAAGGATCTCCGGACGCTTACCCGGCGCCGCGCCGTACCCGACCCCGAGGTGCGGTCGGCGGCCGCCGAGATTTGTGAACAGGTTCGCCAAAGAGGAGCCGAGGCGGTTGTCGAATACGCCGGGCGCCATGGCGGCGGACTTCTCCGGGTCCCGGCCAAGGAGATGGAAACGGCAGTCAAGAGCCTTGACCCGCAGGTACGCCAGGCCTTGGATCGGTCGATCGAAGCCATCATCGCTTTCCACGCCGCCCAGATCCCCCAGGAGGTGATCGTGGAGACTCATCCCGGGGTAGAAATCTCCCGGCGCTGGCAGCCCCTCCACCGGGTGGGCGCATATGTGCCCGGAGGCAGCGCGCCCCTGCCCTCCACCGCTTTGATGACCGTGATCCCGGCCCGCCTGGCCGGCGTGGCCGAGATTGTGGTGACCAGCCCCGCGGCCGGGACCGGTGAACCCCACCCGGTCACCGTCGCCGCCGCCCTGGCTGGAGCGACCGAGTTCTGGGCGGTGGGGGGCGCCCAGGCCATCGCCGCCTTGGCCTTTGGTGCCGGAGATCTGGACCCGGTCGAGAAGATCGTGGGACCCGGAAACCCCTGGGTAACCGCGGCCAAGCTTGCCGTTTTTGGCGCGGTGGCGATCGACCTCCCCGCCGGACCCTCCGAGGTTCTCGTCCTAGCCGACGCCAGCGCCGATCCCCGCCTGGTGGCGGTCGACTTGCTCTGCCAGGCGGAACACGGCCCCGACTCCCCTGCGGTGCTGGTAACCACCGATCCCACCCTGCCCGCCAAAGTGGAAGCGGAGATCGAAGGGCTACTCCCCCGGCTGAGCCGGCGGGAAATACTCGAGAAGACGCTGGCCGTCCACAGCTTGGTGGTGATCGCGCCAGACCCCGTGGCCGCCCGTCGCTTCGCCCAGTCTTATGCAGCGGAACATGTTTCGATTGCCACCGCCGATCCCGAGACCGACGCCGCCCACCTAACCGGTGCCGGTTCCGTGTACATCGGTGCTTATGCCGCCGAGTCGGCAGGCGACTACGCCACCGGGGCCAACCACGTCCTTCCCACCGGCGGTCTGGCGGGGGCTTGCAGTCCCTTGGGGGTGGAGGACTTCGGGTCCTATCGCCAGGAGCAGCGCATCACTCGGGAAGGACTAGCCCGACTGCGTTCGACCATCACCACCCTCGCCGGGGTGGAAGGGCTCGACGCCCATGCCCTGGCTGCCTCAATGCGCTTCCAGGAGAAGAAGTGAGCCGCACCGCCCATATCGAGCGGGTCACCATCGAAACCTCCATTCGGATCGATCTCGACCTCGACGGTACCGGAATGGCCGAAGTTGAGACCGGGGTCGGCTTCTACGACCACTTGCTCTCGTCCTTCGCCCACCATGGACTGTTCGACCTGACCCTGATCGCCCAAGGAGACCTCGAGGTCGACGACCACCACACGGTGGAGGACGCCGCCTTGGCTCTCGGTGAGGCTCTTACGGTCGCCTTGGGTGACCGGGCAGGCATCACCCGATTCGGTCAGGCGACGGTCCCTATGGACGAAGCTTTGGCCTCGGTGGCCCTCGACCTATCCGGACGTCCATATGCGGTGCTGCATCTGGAGCTACGGGGGGAAAAGATCGGAGCCCTCAGCACCCAGAACATCCCCCACGCCATCGAAGCCCTGGCCCGCACCGGAGGGCTCACCGTCCACGTCCAGGCCGAAGGAGCCAACGACCACCACCTGGCCGAGGCTGCCTTCAAGGCTTTGGGGCGGGCGCTTTCAATGGCGGTGGCCATCGATCCCCGCCGTTCCGGGATCCCCTCCACCAAGGGCAGGCTGTGACCCGGATCGTGGTCGTCGACCACGGAGCCGGCAACCTGGTCTCCATCGCCCAGGGACTGGAGGCCAGCGGAGCGCAGGTAACGGTGAGCACCGATTCCTCCGACTTCGCCGGAGCCGCCGGGGTGGTGCTACCCGGGGTAGGGGCAACCGCAACGGTGATGGCGGGAATCGAATCCGCCCGGCTGGTCGACCCCCTCCACGCCCTCCAAGTCCCCCTGTTGGGCATCTGTGTCGGAATGCAGGTGCTTTTCGACTGGTCCGAAGAGGATGGCGCCATCTGTCTTGGCCTCATCCCCGGCACCGTCAAAAAGCTCACCGACGCCCCCCGCCTCCCCCATATCGGCTGGAACGACGTGGGCGGATCCCATCCACTCTTGGCCGGGACCGACGGCCTGTTCTATTTCGTGCATTCCTACGTCGCCGTTCCCGAAGACGCTGACACCATCATCGGCCTGAGCGAATATGGCGACGTTTTCGCCGCCGCCGTGGCCTACGGCAGTTACTACGGAGTCCAGTTCCATCCCGAACGAAGCGGTCGAAGCGGTCTGCGGCTCCTCTCCAACTTCGTTTCCATCTGCCGGGAGGTGCCGGTTGTTACGTAAGCGAGTGATTCCGTGCCTCGATGTTGTTGACGGCCGAGTGGTGAAGGGCGTCAACTTCCTCGACCTACGCGACGAGGGTGATCCGGTGGAGTTGGCGGCCCGCTACGCCGGCGAAGGCGCCGACGAGATCGCCTTCCTCGACATCGGCGCCACCCCCGAGGAGCGGAACACCCTGCTCGAAGTGGTGCGGGCCACCGCCTCCCAGGTCTTCGTTCCTCTCACCGTCGGAGGGGGAATTCGGTCCCCGGAGGATATGAAGGCAGCCCTGCGAGCCGGGGCCGACAGGGTCTCCATCAACAGCGCTGCCGTGGCCGAACCGGAGCTGATCGACCGTTGTGCCCGCCGCTTCGGACGCCAATGTGTGGTGTTGGCCATCGACGCCCGCCGCCGACCGGGCGGGTTCGAGGTCGTAGTGAGGGGCGGTCGACGACCCACCGGCATCGACGCAGTGGAGTGGGCGCGCCGGGGAGCGAGCCTGGGAGCGGGTGAGATCCTCCTCACCTCCATGGATGGCGACGGCACCCAAACCGGTTATGACCTCGATCTGATCGGGGCGGTGGCGGCGGCGGTAGAAGTGCCGGTGATCGCTTCCGGGGGGGCAGGCACTCCGGCCCACTTCGTCGAAGCCATCATGGCGGGAGCCGATGCCGTGCTGGCTGCCTCCCTCTTCCACCGCAGGCAACTCACGATTGGCGCCGTCAAGGCGGCCTTGGCCGCCGCCGGCCTGCCGGTGAGGCCGGCGGCATGAACGACGGCTCTTTGCTTCCGGCGGTGATCCAGGACGATCGCACCGGGCAGGTATTGATGGTCGGCTACCAGGACGCCGAAGCACGGCGCCTGACGGCCGAAACCGGTTACGTGCACTTCTACTCCCGCAGCCGTCAGCGGCTCTGGAAGAAAGGCGAGACCAGTGGGAACACCCTTGGCCTCGTCTCGATGAGCGAAGACTGCGATGCCGACGCCGTCTTGATCCGGGTGGTGCCGACCGGGCCTACCTGCCATACCGCCGCGCTCAGCTGCTTTGGAAACGATTCCACGGCCGGGACCTTGAACAGATTGTGGGAGACGATCCAGCGGCGCCGTGCTGAGCAACCTCCGGGCTCCTACACGGTCTCCTTGCTCAAAGGCGGAGTGGAATCAACCGGCCGCAAATTGGTGGAGGAGGCAGTCGAACTGCTGCTGGCGGCCAAAAATCACGATCAGGGTGGTCCCCGCGGTCGCGTGACCGAAGAAGCCGCCGACCTCCTCTACCACCTGATGGTGTTGATCGCACAAAGGGGCCTCGCCTGGGACGAAGTCTTGGACGTCTTGGAGAGGCGTGGCCGATGAGTCGGGACCTTGCTACTCGTCAGTATTGAACAAGCGAGCAAAGGAAGACTCATGACCAAAGTAATCGCCGCTATCACCACTTCCGTCGACGGCTACTTCACCGGCCCTGACGATGGCCCCGGCCGTGGGCTAGGGGCAGGAGGCGAACGGCTTCACTATTGGGTCTTTGGCGGACCTTGGACCTACGAATCCGGCACCGGTGGCAATCCCACCGGCAACGACGGCGGCTGGCTGGAGGAAGCAATGCAGAGAGTGGGAGCGGTGGTCGGGGGTCGCTACACGTACGAGGCGGCTGAACACTGGGGTGGGTCCAATCCTTTCGGACTTCCCTTCTTCATCGTCACCCACCGCCCCGAGGAGCAACCAGATGAAAGCGCGGGATTCAACTTCGTCAACGGATTGGAAGAGGCGATCGACCGCGCCCGCGCTGCCGCTGGCGACAAGGACGTCAGCGTCATGGGTGGTGGAGACATCATTCGCCAGGCCCTGGCCGCGGGCCTGGTCGACGAGCTGTCCTTGATCATCGCTCCGGTCGTGCTGGGCGGAGGCAAGCGCCTCTTCGAAGGGTTCGAT
>DATEDX010000045.1:0-7177 GCA_035281425.1 Acidimicrobiia bacterium | reverse complement strand
TGCTCCTGGGGCTGGCAGCCGACTGGCTTATCGCCTCCTTTCCTCCGCGGGCCCTACGGAGCCCGTGACCGCACCTTTTCTCGCGGGCGAGATCACCCTGCAACAGCTCGAAGACGAGCCTTACCCGATCTTCGACGCCTTACGCGAGCACACACCGGTGGCCTGGGTGCCGGTGCTCGATGGCTGGCTGGTGACCCGGCGCGACCTCTGCATTGAAGTGATGCGTGATCCGGTCACGTACACCGTCGACGACCCTCGCTTCTCCACCGCCCAAGTGGTGGGTTCGAGCATGTTGTCTCTGGACGGATCCGAACACACCCGTCACCGCGACCCCTTCGCCTTTGCCTTCCGAGCGGGGGCGGTTAGAGACCAATTCACCGAAGCCGTTCACCACCTCGCCCGCCGGCGGGTGGAGCTAATCAGGCCGGAGGGGAGGGCCGAGCTACGACGTGGTCTGGCCGGTCCGCTGGCGGTGGAAGTGATGACCGAGGCGTTGCAGCTGGCGGGGACTGAGCCTTCTACCCTGCTTTCCTGGTACGACGCCATCGTCGCCGCCGTCAACCTAATCTCCGCCGGTGAGGCGCCGGGAAACGAGGGGAAGGAGGCATTTGCGCAACTGACCGAGGCGGTAGTGGGCACCGTCGAAACCAGCGCGGGATTGCTGGCGGCGGCCGCCACCTCTTTAACGCTCGAGGAGGTTGCCTCCAACGCCGCCGTCATGTTGTTCGGGGGGATCGAGACCGCCGAAGGCATGACCACCAACGCCTTCTGGCACCTGCTCGGCGATCCGATGGCGCGGGCCCAGGTGGCAGCCGACCCCTCCCTGCTCCCCCAGGTGGTGGAAGAGTCACTCCGGCTTGAACCGGCCGCTGCCCGTGTGGACCGTTACGCCACCATCGACCACGATCTGGGCGGCGCCCAAATCCGAGCCGGCGATCTGGTCATAGTCTCACTCACTGCTGCCAACCGCGACCCGGCGTTTTTTCCCGATCCCCACCGCTTCGATTGGCACCGTCCCAACCTGCGTCAGCACCTCACCTTCGCCCAGGGACCGCATGCCTGCATCGGGATCCACTTGGCCCGATTGGAAACCCTGGCCGCCTTAAAGGCGGCCCTGGAGCTCCTACCCCGGCTTGCTCTCCAGCCAACCGAGTCGATCCCACCCCGGGGCCTGGTCTTCCGCAAGCCGCCTCGGCTCGTTGCTACCTGGGACGTCCTTTGACACCTCCCGGCGCGGGCTGCACACTGGCCAAGTGAGCGGTACCTCCGGCGGCGGGGCGGTGACGCCAGGCTTGGTCTGCGCCCACCATCATCTGTATTCGGCTCTCGCCCGACACCTCCCCGGACTCTCTCGGCCCCCCTCCACTTTTCGCCAGATCCTGGAGGAGGTGTGGTGGCGCCTCGACGTAGCCCTCGATCTGGAGATGATCGAATGGTCGGCCAAGCTGGCCGCCTTGGAGGCCTTGGAGGTGGGGACCACGGCCATCATCGACCACCACGAGTCCCCGCACGCCATCGAAGGCAGCCTGACAGTGATCGCCGACGCCTGCGCCCAGGTGGGGGTACGAGTGATACCTGCCTACGGCGTGACCGACCGCCACGGCGCGGAGGGTGCCAAGCGAGGGTTGGCCGAGAACGAGCGGTTCCTCCGGGAGGGAGGGAAGGGAATGGTTGGCCTCCACGCCGCTTTTACCTGCTCCGACGAAACCTTGGCGGCGGCGGCGGATCTCGCCACCGAGTTCGGGGTGGGGGTCCACCTTCACGTCTGCGAGGGACCCGAAGACTTGGAGGCACCCATCCGCCTCGGCCACCTCACCCAGCCGAACTGGCTCTTGGCCCATGGGGTCCACCTCGACTCCCACCACCATCTACAGGGGACCATCGTTCACAATCCCGCCTCCAATCTCAACAATGCGGTGGGATATGCCGACCCTCGCCGCTTCTCCAACCCGGTGGCTCTTGGCACCGATGGGATCGGGGCCGACATGCTGGCCACTTTCCGCCTGGCCCATTACCTCCACCGCTCGGTGGACGTGACCGCCGATCCCGAGCAGGCCTGGAAATGGCTGGCGAGGGGATGGGAGCTGGTCCCGGAGGCGGGTGAAGACCGGGTGCTGTGGTCGTATGAGCCGATGGAGCCGGGCCCGGTGGCATTTACGCCGGGGGTCCGGCCTCTCCAAGTGGAGGTGGGGAACCGGTTGGTTTGGGATGAGGGCCGGCCCACGCTGGTCGATGCCGGCGAGATCCGAGCCAAGGCCCGGGAACAAGCCGCCCGGCTGGCGGAGCGACTGTGAGCCAGCGGGTCGCTCTCTACCTTCAGGATGCCCACGCTCTTGACGACGGCCTCAACTATGTCCGTTACGCCGAGCAGCGCGGCTTCGAAGCAGTGTGGCAAGCCGACTCCCGCTTGGTGAGGGACGCCACCGTGGTGATGGCCGCCTTCGCCGCCGCCACTGCCACCATCAAGGTGGGAGCGGGGGTGGTCGACATCTGGTCACGCAACCCTGCTCGTCTCGCTTCTACCTTCGCCACCCTTGACGACCTGGCCCCGGGGCGGATCATCTGCGGCCTCGGTGCCTGGTGGGACCCCCTGGCCGCCAAGGTGGGAATCGAGCGGAAGAAACCGCTCAGGGCGATGCGGGAGGTGGTAACCGTGGTGCGCGCCCTCTTGGCCGGGGAGCAAGTGTCCTACGCCGGGGAATTCGTCCACCTCGACGGGGTCGAATTGGATTACGTCTATCAGGAACGACGACCCAAGTCGGTCCCGATCTACATCGGGGCCACCGGGATGCAGATGATGGAGTTGACCGGGGAGATCGCCGACGGAGTAGTGCTCAATTACCTGGTTTCTCCCGAGTACAACCAACGGGCGCTCCAACACCTCGAGGCGGGTGCGGCGCGGGCGGGTCGCTCCTTAGACCAGATCGACCGCCCCCAGCTGATCGTCTGTTCCATGTCCCATGACCGGGAAGAGGCGCTGGACAGCGCCCGGGTGCTGGTGACCCAGTACCTGGGCCAGCAGCCTCACATCATGAAAGCGTCGGGGGTGCCTGAGTCCCTTCTCGATTCGATCGGTAAGGTGCTCACCTGGCCGGCCACCCATGAGCAGGTGGTGTCAGCGGCACGGCTGGTGCCGGACGAGATCGTCCAAATGATCTGTGCCGCCGGGACACCGGCCGAGTGCGTGGAGAAGGTGGGCGAATACCGGGCCACCGGCTGTACCAGCCCCATCCTCTATCCCCTCGGGCCCGATGTTCGCCTGATGATCGACACCTTCGGGGACTCTGCCAGGTAGGCCAGGCGGCCTGCGCGGATTTTTCCGTCTCTGCGACGGAAAAATCTGCACGGAAGGCCAAGGGATCGGGTTCCGCGCGGGTGTTTGGGTCTCCGTGGGTGATCAGCGAAGGACAAGAGACAGTTGCAGACCGGGGTGGGCCTTACCGGACCGGCCGGGGACAGTGTCGAATCGGGCGCCGTGTTGATTCTTCGGCGGCTGGGCCCCGCTCTCAACGTTCTTCGGTGTACCAGCCCCGTATCCGGGGCCAGCACGCCGAAAGTCGTGGTGGGCGGGGCTGGGCCGCCAAAGAACCCGAAACCCGCCAACGGTGATACTCGAGGTTGCGTTCCGTTGACTCGTTTGGCGAGTCCCCCTTCTCTTCGCTGCTAATCAGTCGGATCCCCCCTCCACCGCCAACACACCCACGGAAACGTGAGGAGATCCGGGTTTTTCCGTCGTGGCGACGGAAAAACCCGCACGGAAGCGAGGGGTTTTGCGACAACTTTCGGCCTGCCGTATACTTCCGGTCGTGGTCTTTGACCTCATTCCCCTCTCCTGACGGGGCTTTCGGTGTGACCCCCGCCGGAAGCTGACCGGAGCGGGGTCAACCTAGACATTGGGTCGGCGATTCCGGCGTGCGCGTCCGGCCGCCGATTCTGCGCGTAAACAGGAGCGAAATGCCCACGATCGAGCAGCTAGTCCGCGAGGGCAGGCAGCCAAAGAAGAAGAAGACCAAGACCGCCGGTTTGGCCGGAGCGCCCCAGCGTCGAGGGGTATGCACACGCGTCTACACCGTCACCCCCAAGAAACCCAACTCCGCCCTGCGGAAGGTGGCCCGGGTGAGGCTGTCGTCGCAGGTGGAGATAACCGCCTATATCCCCGGTGAGGGGCACAACCTCCAAGAGCACTCCATCGTTTTGGTCCGGGGGGGACGAGTTCGTGATCTTCCCGGGGTTCGCTACAAGGTCATTCGGGGCACGCTCGATGCCGCCGGGGTCAGGAACCGCAAACAGGCCCGCTCCCGCTACGGGGCCAAGAAGGGCGGTTGACATGCGCCGAGCTCCCGCCCAGAAGCGCAAGATCGAAGCCGACCCGGTCTTTAGATCCGTTCTCGTCAGCCAGGTCATCAACAAGATCCTGTTGAAAGGCAAGAAGGACGTCGCCCGCACCATCGTCTACGACGCCTTGGAAGTCGTCGAGCGCCGGGCCGGACAGGATCCGGTGGCGGTGTTGAAGAAGGCCATCGACAACATCCGTCCCCACGTCGAGGTTCGCTCCCGTCGGGTGGGAGGCGCCTCCTATCAAGTGCCGGTCGAGGTTTCCCCCCGCCGTTCCAACTCCCTGGCCATCCGCTGGCTGGTGAGCTTCTCCCGACGCCGCAAGGAGCACACCATGGCCGAACGGCTCGCCTACGAGATTCTCGATGCCGCCAACAACACCGGTTCGGCGGTCAAACGCAAAGAAGACGTTCACAAGATGGCGGAGTCCAACAAGGCCTTCGCCCACTACCGCTGGTAGCAGCCAGACCTTTACAACCGCATAGCGACCTGAGAAAGAGATGAGTGCCGACAAGACCGCGTTGACGCAGCTGCGCCAAGTGCCATTGGGCCGGACCCGAAACATCGGGATCATGGCCCATATCGACGCGGGCAAGACCACCCTCACCGAGCGCATCCTCTACTACACGGGTCGCAACTACAAGATCGGCGAAGTTCACGAAGGCGCCGCCACCATGGACTGGATGGAGCAGGAGCAAGAGCGGGGCATCACCATCACCTCCGCCGCCACCACCTGCCTCTGGCACGACCACACCATCAACATCATCGACACCCCCGGGCACGTCGACTTCACCGTTGAGGTTGAACGAAGCCTGCGGGTGCTGGACGGGGCGGTGGCGGTCTTTGACGGAGTCGCCGGGGTGGAACCGCAATCGGAAACCGTGTGGCGCCAAGCCGACCGTTACCGGGTTCCCCGCATCGCCTTCATCAACAAACTCGATCGCACCGGGGCCGACTTCTACGCCGATGTCCAATCGATGGTCGACCGGCTGGGCGCCAACCCCCTCGTCATCCAGATCCCCATCGGGCGGGAGTCCGACTTCGTGGGCGTGGTCGACCTGATCGAGATGAAAGCCCATATCTGGCGGGGCGACGACGGCAAAGTTTGGGATACCACCGACATCCCCACCGACCTCCTGGGCAAGGCCAACGAGTGGAGGGGCAGGATGCTGGAGGTCGCAGCCGAAGCAGACGAGAAGCTGCTCGAGAAATATCTGGAGGACCTGGAGATCACTCCCGACGAGATCCGCCAGGCGGTGCGGGCTGGGACCATCCAGCAGATGTTCGTGCCGGTGCTGTGCGGGTCCGCCTTCAAGAACAAAGGCGTTCAACCGCTCCTGGACGCCATCATCGCCTACCTTCCTAGCCCGGCCGATTTGCCGGCGGTGCGGGGATACCGACCCGGTGATGAAACCGTAGAAATCCTCCGGGAGATGAAAGACGAGGAGCCTTTCAGTGCTCTCGCCTTCAAGATCATGAGCGATCCCCACGTCGGAAAGCTCACCTACTTCCGAGTCTATTCCGGTCATGCCGCCAAAGGCGATGCGGTCGTCAACACCTCTACCGGGAAGAAGGAGCGGATCGGCCGCATCCTCCGCATGCATGCCAACCATCGTGAAGACATCGACCACGTCTTCACCGGTGACATCGTGGCCGGAATCGGGTTCCGTAACACCACCACCGGTGACACCCTCGCTGACGAGCGGAATCCGATCCAACTCGAGTCAATGGAGTTTCCCGCCCCGGTGATTTCGGTGGCGATCGAACCCAAGACCAAGTCGGACGAGGAGAAGTTGTCCGAGTCGCTTCACCGGCTCTCGGAAGAGGATCCGACGTTCCTGGTGCGGACCGACGAAGAGACCGGGCAGACCATCATCGCCGGGATGGGCGAACTCCACCTCGAGATCCTGGTGGACCGGCTGCTGCGTGAATTCAAAGTGGTAGCCAACGTGGGCAAGCCCCAGGTGGCATATCGTGAAACCATCAAAGGTCCCGTCTCCAAGGTGGAAGGAAAATACATCCGCCAGTCGGGAGGCAAGGGTCAGTACGGGCATGTGGTCATCGACCTCGAACCCACTGGCCCCGGGGGCGGATACGAGTTCGTCGATCAGATCACCGGAGGGCGCATTCCTCGTGAGTACATCCCCTCGGTAGACGACGGGATCGAAGAAGCCTTGGAAAACGGCATCCTCGCCGGATATCCGGTGGTGGACGTTCGCGCCATCCTCACCGATGGGTCCTATCACGACGTCGACTCGTCGGAGATGGCTTTCAAGATCGCCGGTTCGATCGCGGTGCAGGAAGCCGCCAAGCGGGCGGGGATGAAGCTCCTCGAACCGATCATGGAGGTCGAGGTGGTAACCCCGGAGGATTACATGGGAGCGGTGGTGGGCGACCTTTCCGCCCGCCGGGGCAAGGTGGATGAGATGGGCCAGCGGGGGGCCGCCCGCACTGTCAAGGCCCAGGTACCGATGGCGGAGATGTTTGGCTACGCCACCGATCTCCGCTCCCTAAGCCAAGGTCGGGCCACCTACACGATGCAGTTTCATTCCTATCAGGATGTGCCCGGAAACATTGCCGAGGAAGTCGTTTCTTCCCGGAGGGGAACATCAAGATGAGACGGAAGTCGGTAGACGGAAGACGGAAGCTGGTGGACGGAACTGGCCCGGTAGTCGGAACACGGATATAGGAGATATCTGGTATGGGTAAGGCGAAGTTTGAGCGTTCGAAGCCGCATGTGAATGTGGGGACGATGGGTCATATTGATCATGGGAAGACGACGTTGACGGCGGCGATTACGAAGGTGTTGGCGGAGCGGGTGCCGGGTAATGCGTTTACGGCG
>DATEDX010000044.1:0-12616 GCA_035281425.1 Acidimicrobiia bacterium | reverse complement strand
CTGGAGTACGCCGGGACCCGAGATGTGTTCTTCCTCGGCCGGTCGGGTGACTTCCCGGTGGCGATGGAAGGGGCTCTCAAACTCAAAGAGATTGCCTATCTGCGGGCCGAGGGTTACGCCGCCGGGGAGATGAAGCACGGGCCGATCGCCCTCATCGAGCCCGGGGTGCTGGTGGTGGGGGTGGCCACCGATACCCATGTTCGGGCCAAGACTCTCTCCAACATGCAGGAGATGAAGGCCCGTGGGGGGTCGATCCTCATGGTGGTGGAAGCCGGTCACGAGATGGAGGCGAATCAGGTCGCCGACCAGGTGCTGACGGTCCCGGCCGGGCCCGATCTGATTTGCACCGTCACCTCTGTTATTCCCCTCCAGCTGCTGGCTTATCACATGGCGAGCGCCCGGGGGCTGGATGTGGACAAACCGCGGAACTTGGCAAAAACGGTGACGGTGGAGTAGACGTGAGACGTGAGACGTGAGACGCGCTCGGGTGGGCGGGAGGTGACAAGGCCTGGGAGGGAGGCATGAAGATCATCGGCTTGGGGGTCGATCTAGCCGACATCGACCGGGTGGGGCGAGTGCTCGACCGCTACCCGCGGTTTGCCGATCGTTGCTTCACTGCCCATGAGCGGGAATATGCCTCTCGGTTCGCCAATCCGGCCCGCCGTTACGCGGCTCGGTTTGCCGGCAAGGAAGCGGTGATGAAGTCGATGGGCACCGGTTGGCGCCGGCTGCGCTGGACCGACATCGAGATCACTGGTGGCGGCAAACCCACGGTGCGGCTCTCCGGGGGCGCCGCCGTCCGCGCCCAACACCTGGGGGTAACAGAGGTCCTCGTCACGATCACCCATACCGACACTTCGGCTCTGGTCATGGCGGTGGCGGTCGGCGAGCATTGAGGCGACGATGCCACCCCTTGCTCTTGATTATGAGCTCGAACCCTCGGAGCTGGCCGCGGCCTGGTGGAAGCATCTCCCTAGCGTGCGCAAGTTCCGACGACGGTTGCTCGTGATCATCGCACTTCTACTCAGTCTCGGCCTTCTCATGGTTCTGCTCCGAGGTTGGATCTGGACCTCCTTCCCGCTGGGGGCCGCCGCAGCCTTCGCATACAGCAGCCAGAAACGACAGCTGGAGAACCTGGCCCGCTCCAGCACTTCGCTAACCGGGCCCACTCGTGTCTCAGCCGACGAGAATGGTGTTCAATTCGAAACCGCATCCGCCCGCCTCTGGTACACGTGGGGCAACTACCAGTACTTTCTGGACGCGTCCGATGGACTGGGTCTAGTGACCGGCGGCGGGAGCGTGCTGCGTTGGATACCCACATCGGCATTCCAGGGGCAAGCCGAGCGCGAAGGGCTACTCGGCCTGGCCCGCCAGGCCGGACTAGCACCCACTTCATGAGGCACGGGGAGCGTCGCGCCGGGAGGCTTGCACATGGCAGGTCGCCGATGACCAGCGGCTGAAACTGACACAGCTTGGCGTCGGGCCGGGCGCGGCTATCCCCCTACTCGCTGCCGCTCCGGTCGGGGTTGTGTGCGACAACCGCTGAGACGACCCACTTGGACCCCACTCGGCCTTGAACTCTGGAGGCACGGCAAGCGGCCCCCAACGGCATGCGACCTACTATCGGCTGGTGCAGCCGGTGATCAGCCCGCAGGAGGCGGCTCGTCTCGATGACAGTGCCTCTGAGCCAGTAGCAACCCTGATGGATCGGGCGGGAAGGGCGGTCGCCCGGGCCGCGCTGCAGATGGGCGCCGGTTATGGGACTCGAGTGGCTGTCCTCGCCGGACCCGGCAATAACGGCGGAGACGGTTATGTGGCCGCCAGATATTTGGCCCGCCGAGGAGTAGACGTTGCCGTCCGGGCGCTGGATGAACCCAGGACCGATGTGTCTCGGGCCGCCCAAAGGGCCGCGCTTACCGCCGGCTTGCGGACAGCTCCCCTGACCGACCTCATCGAAGCCGACTTGGTGATTGACGCCCTATTCGGTGGTGGGTTTCGCCGGGGGTTACCCGACGAAGTGAAGTCCTGGCTGGACTCGCCCGCTCCCGTAGTGGCCGTGGACGTGCCCAGCGGCCTCGATGCTGGTACCGGCAGGGTCGAAGATGAGGCGTTCTCGGCCCAACGCACCGTCACCTTTCACGCTCGCAAGACCGGACATGTTCTCGGGCAGGGGCCGGATCTCTGTGGAGATGTGGAGGTGGCCGACATCGGGCTGCAGGGCGGGGATCCGACCTACTGGCTAGCGGAAGAGGCCGATGCTCCGCTTCCGGTACGACCCCGCACCGCCCACAAGTGGTCGGCGGGATCGGTGCTGGTGGCGGGGGGAGCGCCGGGCATGGTGGGCGCCGCCCTTCTCGCCGGCCGAGCCGCCCTCCACCTCGGGGCCGGGGCGGTGGGAGTGGCGGTACCGGCCGAGGCCTCAGCAACGGCTCAGGCGGCCGCCCCCGAGTTGCTGCACTATTCCCTCGATCAGCTCCCAGAGCGGTTTCAGGTGCTGGTGGTAGGCCCGGGACTCGGGCCCGGTCGAGAGGAGACAGTCAGAACCCTTCTCAACACCTGGCGCGGCCCGGTGGTGGTGGACGCCGACGCGCTGACGGCGATCGATCCTGGTCGTCGCCTCGACCGGGGGCCGGTGGTCGCCACCCCCCACCAAGGGGAGTTCCGACGTCTCGCCGGGGAGGACCCCACCCCCGAGGCCGCCACCAAGCTATCTCAGGCCACTGGTGTCATCGTCTTGCTCAAAGGCAATCCCACCTGGATAGCCGACGGGTCCACGCCGGTGCTGGTGACCAGCGGCGGTGCGGAGCTGGCCACCATCGGCACCGGCGACGTCCTCGCCGGGATGCTCGGCGCCCTCTTGGCGGCAGGACAGCCGCCTGAGGTTGCAGCCCGCTCGGCCGCTTACTGGCACGGTCGGGCCGGGGCCGATCTTGCCCGTCATCAGCGGGTGACGGCTAACGCCCTGGCCACCCACATCGGCAGATTCCGATGAGACCATCGTGGGTCGAGGTCGACCTCACGGCGGTGACGCGCAATGTGTCGGCCTTGGTCGACTTGGTCAAACCGGCTGAGCTGTGCGCGGTGGTCAAAGCCGACGGTTACGGGCACGGCGATGTGCCGGTGGCGGAAGCGGCTCTGGCCGGGGGAGCCTCCTGGCTGGCGGTGGCCCTGGTCGAGGAGGGGATCAGGCTGCGAGAGGGTGGGATCAAAGCTCCCATCCTCCTCCTCTCCGAAGCCTGGCCCACCGACGCCGCCGAAGTGGTGGAGTGGGACCTGACCCCTACTGTCTACCGCACTTCTTATGCCGCGGCCTTGGCGGCGGCAGGGGCCAGCAAGGTGCAGGTGAAAGTCAACACCGGGATGCACCGGGTGGGGGTCGACCCAGCCGATCTTCCTCGCCTGGTGGAAGAGATCGAGCGGCTTGGTCTCAGCCTGCAGGGGCTGTGGACCCACTTCGCCGTTTCGGAAGAAGACCTCCAGTTCACGGGCGGACAGATCGAGCGGTTCGACCAAGCCTGCCAGGGCTGGCATCCCGAGTTGGTCCATCTCGCCAACACCGCGGGCGCCATTCTCTTCCCGGAAGCTCGCCGCGACCTGGTTCGCTGTGGCCTGGGCATTTACGGAGTCCATCCGGGTCCCCTCACCAATGGCCTGGTAGAGCTGGTTCCGGCGATGCGAATTGTTTCCCGGGTTAGCCATTTGCGTCGTTTGCCGGCGGGAGAGCGACCCTCCTACGGTCGGATCCGGCCCCTCCCGGCTGCGGCGACGGTGGCCACCGTCCCCATTGGATATGCCGATGGGGTGCCCCGACCCTTGGCGGCCAAGGGTGGGGAGGTGCTTATCGGTGGAAAGAGGTATCCGCTGGCCGGGAATGTCACCATGGACCAGTTGATGGTCGATGTCGGCGACGACCCGATCGAGGTGGGAGACGAAGTGGTGCTGATTGGGCGCCAAGGCCGCGAGCAGATACCGGTGGAGGACTGGGCGGAGCGGCTTGGGACCATCACCTGGGAGATCGTCAGCAGGATGGGACCGCGGCTACCCCGACGCTATCTGACATGACCCTGACCGCGATTCCCGGAGTCCGGGTAGGCCATTGGACTGATCCGGAAGGTCGCACCGGCTGCACGGTGGTGGTGCTGCCGGAGCCCAACGTCACCGCGGTAGAGGTTCGAGGAGGCGCCCCCGGCACCAGGGAAACCGATCTACTGGCGGTGGGCTCCCGCATCGATCAGGTGCAGGCCATTCTCCTCACCGGGGGCAGCGCCTTCGGGCTGGGAGCCGCCGATGGGGTCATGGCCGAACTTCTCGCCGACGGGCGGGGCCATCAGACCCCGGTGTTGCGGGTACCGCTGGTTCCCGCCGCGGTGGTTTTTGATGTGCCTATGGATGGGGGTGGCTTCCGCCCCGGATCCGAACAGGGAGCCCTCGCCTACCGCGCTGCCACCTCCGACCAGGTGGAAATGGGCTTGGTGGGGGCCGGCACCGCCACTTCAGCGGCGAAGTGGCGGGGGTTCGAGTTCAAAGTCCCTACCGGGATCGGCTCGGCCGTGGCCAGTGCCGCCGACGGGCGCCTGGTCGGCGCCCTGGTAGTTCTCAACCCGGTGGGTGATGTCTTCAGCCTGGAAGGTGAACCTCTCACCGGTGGCCCTCCGGTGCCACCGGCCCCAGCTCTGCTGCCCAGGCCACTCGTCAATACCACCCTGGTGGTGGTGGCGGTCAATGCTGCCTTTACCCGGGCCGAACTCTCCACCTTGAAGGTCCGAGCCCACGATGCAGTCGGGGCCTGCATCCGCCCAGCGCACACTCGCTACGACGGTGACGTGGTCTTCGTCAGTGCCTGCGGAAGTGAAACCGGCGATCTCGATCTCGCCGCCGAGGCCGCCTTTGTCGCCACCGGGCGAGCCATCGAGGCGGCCGTGAGATCGTCACAGTGACAGCCGACTGCCGGGGGATAGGGCCCTCCTTCGCATCCCAGGAGCCCCTCCGTCGCCTTCCTCCCCCAACGTCCCTTCGCTCCTGGGGGGAGGAAGGGCTCGCGGTGCTCGCTGGGTAGCAGGTCCCTCTTCTCCCCCCAGGAGGCCCGCCAGGGCCGACGCTGGGAGGCGTACCCCGAAGGGGGGAGGGGGGCTTCCTCCCTCCCCAACGGTTCCTAAAATTCGCCTCATGCCGGCAACCCGCACCGAGCCCTACCGCGTCCTCATGGTCTGTTGGGGAAACATCTGCCGCTCGCCGGCAGCCGAGGGTCTGCTCCGGCATCTCGCCGCCGAGCGGGGTCTGGTCATCGAGGTAGATAGCGCCGGGACCAGCCGCGAGCACGAAGGGCAGGGACCCCACCGCCGCACGGTGGCCGAAGCGAGGCGACGGGGACTTGACCTATCGAGCCTCCGGGCCCGCCAGCTCCGCCCAGAGGACTTCGACCGCTTTGACCTCATTCTTACTGCCGACGACATGGTGGACCGGATCGTCCGGCAGCGAGCGCCCGATGCGAGCCGGGCCAAGGTCTTGCGGATGACCGAGGTAGGCCCTGACTTCTCGGCACGTCGGGAAGTCCCCGACCCGTATTACGGGGACCAAGACGATTACGCCCACGTTTTCGACCTTCTCGAGCGGGCCATGAATGGTCTGGTCGATACTCTCTCCGCCGGTCGCCGGCCCTAGCCGGTCCCGTACCATCCCTCCAACATGAACCAAGCCTTCCTGGAACTGCGCGACGAGGCTCTCGGCTGCACCCGCTGCCGGCTGGCCGAAACCCGTACCCAGGTCGTGTTCGGGGTGGGGGATCCCCAGGCGGAGCTGATGTTCGTTGGCGAGGCCCCGGGCTTTCACGAAGACCAGCAGGGCGAGCCATTCGTGGGTGCCGCCGGACAGCTTCTCACCCGCCTCCTGGGAGAGATCGGCCTGGCCCGCGAGGATGTGTACATCGCCAACGTGCTGAAATGCCGTCCGCCCGGCAACCGCGACCCCCAGCCCGATGAGATCGATGCCTGCAAGGACTACCTGAGGCGCCAGTTGGTTCTAATCGATCCCCGGGTGGTGGTCACCTTGGGCAACTTCGCCAGCAAACTGCTGCTTCGCACCGAGACCGGGATCACCCGCCTCCGCGGTCGGATCTACCCCTGGTGGCAGGGCAAATTGCTGGTGCCAACTTTCCACCCTGCGGCCGCCCTCCGCTCCGGCGAGCGGCTGGTGGACGAAATGCGGAAGGACTTCGGCTTGATCCGCTCGGCTCTCGATCAGCCGCCGGCCAAGCCCAGTCCCGAGCCGGCTACTGACCCCGAGCAGATGAGCCTTTTCGCGTGATCGAAGTCCGCTGCCCGACGCCGGCCGACACGTCACGCCTGGGTACCCGTCTGGCCGCGTTCCTGGTTCCCGGCGACGTGGTCAGCTTGTCGGGCCCGCTGGGGGCGGGAAAGACCCTATTTGTTGGTGGAATCGCCGCCGGGTTGGGTATTAGCGAAGCTGTGACCAGCCCTTCATTTGTGTTGGCCCGGCAGTATCTGAGTGGGCTGCTTCCTCTGATTCACGCCGACGTGTTCCGGCTCAGCACTCGCAACGAATTCGACGACCTCGACCTGCTGTCGGAGGCAACGATCGGAGTGCTGGTCATCGAATGGGGAGAGGTGGTGGAAGGGGTGCTGCCCGCTAACCACTTACGGGTTCGTTTCCAGGTGGAGGAGGACGAGACCCGGCTGATTTCGTTCCATGGGTTCGGGGAGCGCTGGCATCACCTCGCCGAGGTGGTGGGGACATGAAGCTGCTCGCCATCGAGACCTCGACAGCCCAGTCGGGGGTGGTGCTGGCGGAGGGGCGGACGGTTGTGGCGGAGGCCTCCTCGGTCAATCGCACCGGCCATGCCGGCTTCCTGGTTCCCGCCATCGACTTCTGCTTCGATCAGGCGGGCTGGCTTCCCCATTACCTCGACGCCGTGGTGGTCGATCTCGGTCCCGGGCTGTACACCGGCATCCGAGTGGGGATCGCCACCGCCCTGGGGATCGGCTCCGCTCTCGGGGTGCCGGTGGTGGGGGGTTCATCCCTCGATGCCCTCGCCCTCGACGCCGCCACCGGTCACCGCCATGTATATGCGGTGGTCGATGTGCGCCGCGGGGAATTGGCCATCGCCACCTACCAACCGGTTCCGGGCGGAGTAGTGCGCGACGCCCCCGCCCAACTCAGCACCACCGACGGGCTCCGGGCCATGCTCATGTCCGATCCCGGCAACCCGCTGGTCGTGGGTGACCTGCCAGCGGTGGGCGACAAAGCCCTCTCGGGACTTCACCGGATCAAGACCGGCAAACCCCGATACCCGACCGCCCGCGCCCTCCTCGAGCTGGGGCTTAGCCAACTAGAGAGAGACTCATATCCCGACGACTCGCTCAGCCCCATCTATCTGCGTGAGCCGGACGTCACTCTGAACTGGTCGAAGCTGCGACCGGAGGGACCATGGTCGGGACCGTCCTGATCAGGCCGATGACTGCCGCCGATGTCGAGCAGGCGCTGGTCATCGAGGAAGCCACCTACCCGACACCGTGGACGGCGGGCATCTTCGGCGACGAACTCGCCGGCGACCACCGCCACTACGTCGTCGCTGAAACGGAAGGTGCTGTGGTCGGCTACGCCGGGCTACTCGTGGTGGCGCCCGAGGCTCACGTCACTTCGGTGACGGTGGCCCCTTCTCACCGAGGGGGCCGGGTGGGAACCCGGCTCATGCTCCATCTGGCTGAGGCGGCCCGGGAGGCCGGGGCCACCAGCCTCACTCTCGAGGTGAGGGTCTCCAATCTTGCCGCCCAGGCGCTCTATCAGCGTTTTGGGATGGCCCCGGTCGGGGTCCGCAAGGGCTACTACCGAGACGAAGATGCCCTCATCATGTGGGTCCACGACATCGATGGCGAAGAGTTTGGCGACCGTTTGGCCAAGGTCAGGGAGGAGCTCTCGTGACCAAGCGTCTAGTCCTCGCCTTCGAGACCTCTTGTGATGAAACGGCGGTGGCCGTGATGCATGGCACCGAGGTGCTGGCCAGCGTGCTCTCGTCGCAGGTGGAGCTGCACGCCCAGTTCGGAGGCGTCGTTCCCGAGGTGGCGGCCCGCGCCCACATCGAGTCGATTCGCCATATCACCAACCTCGCCCTGGTCGAATCGGGAGTCCACCCGGCAGACCTCGACGCGGTGGCCGCCACCGCCGGGCCCGGCCTGGTCGGTGCTCTCCTCATCGGTCACTCCTTCGCCAAGGCCACCGCTTGGGCCCGCCAGCTTCCCTTCATTGGGGTCGATCACATGGAGGGCCACCTCATGGCGCCCCGAATCGAGTTCGAGGAGTTCCTCCCGCCGGCGGTGGTAGTGCTTGCCTCTGGTGGTCATTCCCAGATCGTGATGGTGGAAGACTGGGGGCGTTATCAGATCTTGGGCGAGACCATCGACGACGCCGCCGGAGAGGCCTTCGACAAGCTGGCCAGGGTGATGGGGCTTGGCTTCCCGGGCGGTCCGGCCATCGACGCCGCCGCCGAATTGGGCGACCCCCTGGCTATCGACTTCCCTCGCGCTCTGCCCGATCGTCCCTATCACCTCTCGTTTTCAGGCTTGAAGACGTCGGTGATGCGTTTCCTCGACAAGGCCCAGAAGGCAGACGAGTTGCCTCCGCTGGTTGACGTGGCGGCGTCGGTGCAGGAAGCCATCGTTGATGTGCTGGTGCAGAAGACGTTCCAGGCGGTCGATGACACCGGAGCCAAGGTTCTCGGCGGCGGGGGAGGGGTGCTCGCCAACCGCCGGTTGCGGGAGCGGATGGCCGAGGAAGCGGAGCGACGCGAGGTTCGCCTCTGTGTTCCCACCCCGGGTCTCTGCACCGACAACGCTGCCATGATTGGGATCGCCGGTGGCCACTGGCTCGATCAGGGGCGGGTCACCGACTGGGCTGTTTCGGTCGATCCCGGGCGCCGCCTGGCCTAGGCCGCGCCCCACGGGTCCGCCACAGACCGCTCACAACTCACTACTCACCACGATTAGCAGTCGCTGCTAGGGACTGCTAATCTCGCTTAGCACTCGCACCTTATGAGTGCTAATTGGTTGCAGAGACAGGAGGAGTCTGATGAAGCTTCGCCCCCTAGGCGATCGGGTGGTCGTTAAGGCCGAAGACGAGCTCGAACAGCGTACCGCTTCGGGCCTCGTCATCCCCGATACCGCCAAGGAGAAGCCCCAGATCGGTGAGGTGCTGGCTGTAGGCCCAGGCGCCCTCAACGATGACGGGGAGCGTATGCCCATGGATGTGGGCGTTGGTGACCGGGTGCTCTATTCGAAGTACGCCGGGACCGAGGTCAAGCTGGACGGCGAGGAGTACCTGGTGCTCTCGTCCCGCGACGTTCTGGCCATCGTCGGTTGACAGGAGGATTGACAAGAAATGGCATCTAAGGATCTGCGTTTCGACGAGGACGCTCGCCGCGGACTCGAGGCGGGAGTCAACAAACTCGCCGATGTTGTAAAGGTGACGTTGGGGCCTAAGGGCCGCAACGTCGTGCTGGAGAAGAAGTGGGGCGCTCCCACCATTACCAACGATGGGGTAACCATCGCCAAAGAGATCGAGCTCGACGATCCCTACGAGAACATGGGTGCCCAGCTCGCCAAAGAGGTAGCCACCAAGACCAACGATGTGGCTGGTGACGGCACCACCACCGCCACCGTCCTCGCCCAGGCCATGGTCAAAGAGGGCCTGCGCAACGTCGCTGCCGGCGCCAACCCCATGGATCTCAAGCGGGGTATCGAGCAGGCAGTGGAAGCGGTGGTCAAGGCCCTGGGAGACATCTCAACCCCCATCGAAGCCAAGTCGGTGGCGGCGGTGGCCTCAATCTCGGCCAACAACGACACCACTATCGGCAAGACCATCGCCGAGGCCTTTGACAAGGTCGGTAAAGACGGCGTCATCACCGTGGAAGAGGGGCAGACCTTCGGGCTCGAACTCGAGTTCACCGAAGGCATGCAGTTCGACAAGGGCTACATCTCCCCCTACTTCATTACCGACGCCGATCGGCAGGAGGCGGTGCTGGAGGATCCCTTCATCCTCATCGCCAACCAGAAGATCAGCTCGGTCAACGACCTGCTCCCCGTGCTCGAGCGGGTGATGCAGGCCGGACGGGGTGTGCTGGTCATCGCCGAGGACGTCGAAGGTGAGGCGCTAGCCACGTTGGTGGTCAACAAGATTCGTGGCACCTTCTCCTCGGTGGCGGTCAAGGCCCCCGGCTTCGGAGAGCGCCGCAAGGCCATGCTGCAGGACATCGCCATCCTCACCGGTGGCACCGTCATTTCCGAAGAGGTCGGCCTCAAGCTGGAGAACGTCAGCGTCGACATGCTCGGGCGGGCCCGCAAAGTGGTGGTCTCCAAGGACAACACCACTATCATCGATGGCGCCGGCAGCGAGTCCGACGTCAAGGCCCGGATCAAGCAGATCGAGCGTGAGATCGAAAACACCGACAGTGACTGGGACCGCGAGAAGCTGCAGGAGCGGCTGGCCAAGCTCTCCGGTGGCGTGGTCGTGGTCAAGGTCGGTGCGGCCACCGAAGTGGAGTTGAAGGAGAAGAAGCATCGCATCGAGGATGCCGTGTCCGCCACCCGGGCGGCCGTCGAAGAGGGCATCGTCCCTGGTGGCGGGGTAGCTCTGCTGCGGGCTCAGACCTCGATCGACAAACTTCGAGGCGGAACCGACGACGAGAAGACCGGACGTCAGATCGTGCGTCGTGCTCTCGAAGAGCCGCTTCGCCAGATCGCGATCAATGCCGGCGCCGAGGGAGGTGTGGTCGTTGAGCGAGTGCGCTCCGAGACGGGCAGCACGGGCTTCAACGCTCAGACCAGCGAGTACGAGGACCTCATGTCCGCCGGGGTGATCGACCCGGCCAAGGTGACCAGGTCCACCCTGCAGAACGCCGCTTCGATCGCCGCCCTGCTGCTCACCACCGAAGCTTTGGTGGCCGAGCGCAAGGAAGAGAAGCCGGCCGCGGCCGCCCACGGCCACGGCGGCGGCGACATGGACTTCTAAGTCCGGTCGCTCGCAGAATCGAGAAGAGCCGTGCCCACCCGGGCACGGCTCTTCCATTGCCAAGGCGACAGGGTGGGCAGAGCACCCAATACGCCATGGTCCAATTGCTGGGGGTGGAAGGCTCTACTGCGGCTCCACATCAACATTGGATGGCAGTTCGGAAATGCGGCGGAACCTAGGGGTCGGAGGCGGCCCCGTTGATAGTCGTCGGCTTGTGACCATTCTGGGAAGAGCTCTCGGCTGGGGCTTAGGTAAATGGGCACTTTGCTCCTTGTGGTGACCCCAACAGCATGAGGCGCCCGCGCAACGACCGCAATCGGGATACTCACCCAAAGGGTAATTAGGGTCGATCAGGGGCTTCCTGACGGGGTCATACGCGCCAAGTACCACAACAGGCGGGCGTGGATGTACTCGTGGACGATCGCATGGCCGTACAGGTAGCGGGGGACGTCCCGGTTGGTGCGAACGATGGGGGCATAGCCGGCGGGTCGCCAAGAGCGGAAGATCTCGTCGCCAGTTAGCTCCGACAGGCAGCCCAGGAGACATTCGTCCAGCTGCAGGGAGTGAACCGCCCGCTGGTACTCGTGGTTGGTGGTGAGGAGGCAGAAGGCGATGTTCATCAGGGAGAGGCCGGTCTCCAGATCGAGGGAAAGCCAGCGGCGGCGGCTGGTGCGGATCGGGGGCACCACGAGCATCGAGTAGTCCAAGTCGGCAGGGTCCCGGCGAGGAAGCTCTCTCCCCTCCATTCCGGCGAGGAGCTCATAGAGGTTGAGATCGTGGACCACCACCGCGTTCTCGTCCAGCTGCTCCAAGGCCTGGGGTCGAAGGGCTGGCTCGGGTAGCCCGGCGTTACGGGCGATGAAGGCGAGGACGTTGGTCTCGATCACGAAGTGGCGGAGGAGGAGCTCTCCTCCGGCTGGAGAGACGAACCGAGACAAAAACCAGATCCCCAGACGATCGAGGAGGTCGTGGTTCCTGAACTCGAAGGGGATGATCCTCTTCACCAGTACGACCACGCTTACCACCACCCGGGTGATGACTCTCACCGGGGGGCGAAGAAAGCGGTGAGACCAGCTCCGTTGGTCCTCTTCCAGCAGACCGAGGGCGTAGCGGTCGAAATAGAGAGAGGGATCCCCGCGAAGGGCCTCGAAGATCCCCGGGCCCGGCGGGTCGACCACCCCTCCTTGAGTTTTGGCGCGTAAAGGCGACGCTCCGCTGTCGCCTTTACGCGCCAAAAACCCTTTGGATTGGGCTGGATTAGACATTGTCCAACTCCTCCAGCTGGAGGGCGTATAGCCGGGCCACCACTTTGGCGGTCTTGACGATGGAGGCGGCGATGGCCGGGGTGATCAGGTCCGACTCGAGCAGCTCGAACATGACGGCGGTGTGTTCTTCGTCGGCGGCGCCGTGGTAACGAAGGAACGACACCTGGTCTTCTGTCAGTTCGAGCTGATCGGCGAGGAGGTCTGCCCACCGCGCCGCTTTGCGGGCCCCCAGACCCTCGATGACGTACATCGCCCCCAGCAGATGGAGCGGATCGGGCTTCGATGCCTCCTGAAACATGAAGGCGGAGAACGCCTCAGAACCGACGTTCTTC
>DATEDX010000043.1:0-13758 GCA_035281425.1 Acidimicrobiia bacterium | reverse complement strand
CCAAAAGTCGTTGGAGTTAGAAGAGTTGGGGGACGATCCGTCGTCCGGTGATGCTGGTCGGGGTAATTCGGACCCAGGTGGTGTGGCTCACCTCCGGGGTCCACGACTCGAGACCAACCTCCTCCAGGGCGGCTATCTCTCCGGGGTCGGACACTTCTTCAAAGCGGCCCTTGACCAAGACACTCCACCCGGTGCGCTGACCCAGGTCCCAGTCGTCAATTTCGAAGGAAGCCGGTGCCTTTACCCAGGCCGAATCGAGTTTCTCCCCGGGGGCGGTGCGGAAGGCCACCGTTCCCTCTACGAAGCAGTAGAGAACGGGGAGGACCAGAGTCTCGCCCGCCACTTGCAGACCGATACGTCCGATCTTCCCCTGCGCCAGCAGATCCTCACACTCGGCAAGAGTGAGAACCCGCAGTCCGCGCCGATCGACGGAGCCAGCCATCTTCCCTCCTTGGATTCGAGTTTACGGGCCCGCTGCCGCCTTGGGTGATCCGAGGTGGCGATGCGTTTGACCGGAGGTGCCTTCCGACCGATCCAGCCTCGGTCACCGGGTCGTCCGCTACCCTCGGCCGTCGACTGAAGGGTGGCTAGGGTTCCGCTCGCTTCGGCGGGGGCATCGGTCCGAGCGCCACAGAAGGCCGCTAAGGCTCGCACCTCACTGGAGAAAAGCCTCGAGGGGATAGGTCGGGACGTTGTCACGCGTACCGACAAGGAGGCCAGTGCTGTGTATTCCGACCGCATGCCGATCGTGGTGTGGGCTAGCGCCGCTGCTATCGCCGTCACCTTCCTCTGGAGTTCCTCCTGGGTTCTGATTCGGATCGGGCTGGATCAAGAGTCCCTTCCCCCCATCCTTTTCGCGGCCCTGCGTTATCTCCTCGCCGGAGTCCAGTTGCTCGCCTGGGTGCTGGCCCGTTCCAGCCTCCGCCGCCGCTTCGCTGTTATGGACCGGCAGGACTGGCGCCGGTTGGTGGTTCTGGGGTTGGTCTTCTATGCCCTCACCCAGGGCGCTCAGTTCATCGCCATCGACAACCAACCGGCTGCCACCACCAGCCTGGTCTTGGCCTGGACGCCGCTCCTGGTCGGGGTCCTCGCCATGCGCACCCTGGGTGAAGGCCTCAGCGGCTGGGCTTGGTCGGGGACCGTCATGGCCGCCTTCGGCGCCGGTCTCTACTTCGGCGGATCTTTGCAGGCGACTTTGCCGGGGATGGCGGCCGCCATCGCCGGCTTGATGTCCAACTCCGCCAGCTCGCTTCTGGGTCGCAGCATCAACCGTTCTCACCACCTCCCACCGGTATTGGTGACGGCGGTGAGCATGACCGTCGGTGCCATGGTGTTAGGAGGTGTCGCCGCCTTGATCGAATCCTGGCCCCTCATCTCGCTTCGGGCCTGGGTCATCATCGCTTGGCTGGCCACGGTCAACACCGCCCTCGCCTTCACCTTGTGGAATTGGGCGCTCCGCCATCTATCGGCGGTGTCCTCCGCCGCCATCAACAACACCATGCTCGTCCAGATTGCGGTGCTGGCGTGGATCTTCCTCGGGGAAAGACCCGACGGTCGGCAGTTGGCTGGGATCGTCGTGGTTTCGCTCGGCGTCTATCTGGTGACCACCCACCGCTTCTCGGCAGGGAGAAGGGGCTCCAGGATGTGAGCACGGGCGGGCCTCGCCAGGAGGCCCGCCCGCAATGCTCGCTGTGTCAGCCGGTCTTGACCAGCTCCACCGGAGCGAAGGGCTCAGTGACCGGGGTGCGCATGGCGTGAGCAAATCCAGCCAGCGATAGGAGCACCATCAACCCCGCCCCGATGAAGGCGACGGTCGCGGCTACGGCCGCCTTGCTGCCCAGAACGCTGAATCCGTACACAGTGAGGAGCAGCCCTCGTAAGGTCTCACCGCGGAAGGCCGTGTCCCGCATCCCGTTGATGCGGTCGAGTTCGGCCTGTAATTCCTCAACGTTGGGGCCATTGTTTTCGATCGCCTCGGCCAATGACGCCCGGGCAGCTCGCTGCGGTCCCCCTAGCTGGGCGTAGGTCATGCCCTCAGTGGCTTCCCGCAAGTGAAGGCCGATGTATTCGTTGGCGTAGCACTCGGCTTGCTGGCCGGTGCGCAGCAGCCGGGCGGCTTCGTCGCCGGTGCCGTACTGAACCAGGCAGGCTGCCTCCGCTTCCTCGTCCGACAGGTCGGCGGACGGGGTGAAGTAGATCGCCTGGGCTGATAGTTGAGCGTCGACGTAGTCCTGGGCGAAGCTCGCCTGCTGCTGCATGACGACTCCGAACACGACCAGCAGCGCCGCAATCAGCAAACCTCCGGTGCTAAAGACGGTGTCGAGTGTCTTCCGTTTCATCGCGTCCTCCTTGGGATCGGATTACCCATAGTCATCTCGGCGAGGGTTTTCTGGCAGTGCCGAAAGTCCCCGGTCGGTGGGGAAAAAGCCTCAGTTGAAGGGGTGCCCACGGAGAGCGTCGGAGTCCGGCACCCAGCGAGCCTCGCTTCGATGCGCCTTCTTCGCGGTGGGAGTGGCACTCGGTTTGGCCGGGGTGGCCTGGGATACATCGGGAGGCCGCCTGGTCAAAGCCAGACGGTGGTCGCGAGTCTTCTTCTCCTCTACGGGCGGCCAGAGTTGCATAGATCTCCTCTCCTAACCAAGTATCAATCCGAGCCTCTGAGGCGGGATAGGGCCAAAAGTCACTGGCCCCGAGGTCCTCTTTCGTCCAACGTGGTATCCTGGGCTACCCCACCCGGGGTGGGGTGGGGATAACCCAAACCACTCATCGAGGAAGACATGAAAGAAGCTCACAAACAAGGTGCTCTCAACCGCCTCAAGACGGTTCGAGGACACCTCGATGCCGTCATCGTCATGGTCGACGACGAGCGTTATTGCCCCGACATCATGAAGCAGGTTTCGGCCCTCCAGGCCTCCCTGGAAAAGGTGAACCGGATCCTCCTCCAGAACCACCTCGAGACCTGCGTCCAGGAGGCGGTGGCCGAAGGGCGATCCGCTCAGATCGTGGATGAATTGATGGAGACCCTGCGTTATACCGACGCCGTCACTGGCCCTTCCACTATTTCCGAGGAGGTACTCTCATGACGACTCAGACCCTCAAAGTCCCCGACGTCCACTGCGATCATTGCGTCTCCTCCATCGAAGGGGCGGTAGGGGCGATCACCGGTGTCGACCAGGTGACCGTTGACCTGGACGGACGCACCGTCGAAGTCAGCTTTGACGAATCCGCCGTGAACCTGGCCGCCATCGTCACCGCCATCGAAGATCAGGGATACGAGGTGGACCCTGAGCACTGACACCACCACCGACCAGGCCCGGTTCGACGTCGAAGGCATGAGCTGCGCGTCTTGCGCGCTGCGGATCGAGCGGGTGCTGTCCAAGCAGCCGGGAGTTGCCGAGGCGACAGTCAACTTCGCCGGGGGCCAGGCGAAGGTGACGTTCGACAACTCTCAGGTGACCCCCCAGGCCTTAGCCGACGCCGTCCACAAGATCGGCTACGAACTGACCGAGGTCGTCCCCGAGGCGAACGAGCCCCGGGTCCCGGTGGCGGAACGTTATGCCGAAGAAGCCCGCCTCCAGCGCCGCAACGTCATCGGTGCCGCCGTGCTCACCCTCCCGGTGGCGGTTCTCGCCATGGGAGGCGTAGAGGCCGATTGGAGCCGGGTGGTGCAGTGGGTGCTCACCACTCCGGTGTTGTTCTTCTTCGGATGGCAGTTCCATCGGGCGGCGGTGCTGCGCGCTCGGTCCTTCGACGCCTCCATGGACACGCTGGTTTCGCTGGGCACCGTTGCTGCGTATGTCTTCTCGGTGTGGTCGCTCTTTCGCGGCGAGCACCTCTACTTCGAGACCGCCGCCATCATCACCACTTTCATCCTCCTCGGCCGCTACTTCGAGGCGGTGGCCAAGGGCCGCGCCTCGGGAGCCATCGCCCGGCTGCTTGAGCTCGGTGTCAAAGAAGCCCGGGTGTGGCGTGACGGCACCGAGGAGATGGTCCCCGTCGAGAAGGTTCAGGTGGGAGACCTGCTCGTGGTCAAGCCCGGGGAGAAGATCCCGGTCGATGGCGAGGTAGTGGAAGGGAGATCCTCGGTCGACGAAAGCATGCTCACCGGGGAGTCGCTGCCCGTCGACCGTGATCTCGGGGACACGGTCTTTGGCGCCACCGTCAACCAGCAGGGCCGGTTGGTGGTCCGGGCCACCCGGGTGGGGGCCGATACCGCCTTGGCCCAGATCGTGCGAATGGTGGAAGAGGCCCAAGGCTCTAAAGCGCCGGTGCAACGACTTGCCGACCGGGTCGCCCGGGTCTTCGTCCCCATCGTCATCGCCATCGCCCTGGTTACGTTTGCGATTTGGCTGACCCGCGGTTCCGCTCTCGCCCCTGCCATCACCGCGGCGGTGGCGGTTCTCATCATCGCCTGCCCTTGCGCCCTGGGGTTGGCCACACCCATCGGGATCATGGTGGGGAGCGGGAGGGGAGCCGAGATCGGCGTGTTCTTCAAGCGAGCCGAGACCTTCGAACGGTCCCGCCACATCGACGTGGTCGTGTTTGACAAAACCGGCACCTTGACCGAAGGGTTGATGGCCCTGGCCGAGGTGGTGACCGACGAGGACGAAAGCCGCTTCCTCTATCTGGTGGCATCGGTGGAGGCCGCCAGTTCCCATCCCATCGGCAAGGCAGTGGCGCTGGGCGCCGAGGAAAGAGACCTCGAGTTGGGGGCGGTGACCGAGTTCGTCAATCACGCCGGTCTGGGTGTCAGCGGCACTGTCGACGGGGTCGGGGTAGTGGTGGGGAAGGCCAAGCTGGCGGCCGATGCCGGCCTGCTCATCCCCGAGCGTTACGCCGAGGCCATGGAACGGATCGAAGGTGAAGCCAAGACCGCCTTCCTGGCCGGATGGGACGGAGAGGTAAGAGGGGTGATCGCGGTGGCCGACTCCGTAAAGCCTCAGTCAGCCGCGGCCGTCGCCGATCTGCGGGCGATGGGGGTCAGGGTGGCGATGCTCACCGGCGACAACCGCCGCACCGCCCTCGCCATCGCCTCATCGCTTGGCATCGATGAAGTCCACGCCGAGGTGATGCCCGGGGACAAGGTCGAAGAGGTCCGCCGGCTGCAAGAGCAGGGTCTGGTGGTGGCCTTCGTCGGCGACGGCGTCAACGACGCCCCTGCCCTCACCCAAGCCGATCTGGGCATCGCCATCGGCACCGGCACCGACGTCGCCATCGAAGCTGGCGATGTGGTGTTGATGTCGGGTGACCCCGCCTTGGTGGTGCGGGTGATGCGGCTCGCCCGCCGCACCTTCCGCACCATCGTCGAAAACCTCTTCTGGGCTTTCTTTTACAACGTCGCTGCCATCCCCTTGGCGGCGCTGGGTCTGCTCAATCCGATGATCGCCGCCGGGGCCATGGCCTTCTCCAGTGTTTCGGTGGTAGCCAACAGCCTCCGCCTCCGCCGCTTTCAGGGCTGACCCGCCCTATTACCAGTAACCGCATTCTTATCTGCCAAACAGGCCCTGCCAGGGCCTGTTTGGCAGATAAGAACCACCGATGAAGGGTTAATCCCTTCCCAGGCGATCGAGCACCCGGAGCAGTTCCATGGGCAAGGGGAAGATCAAGGTCGAGTTCTGCTCGGCCGCCACCTCGGTCATGGTCTGCAACATCCGCAGCTGCATCGCCGACGGGTGGTTCTCGAGCAGGGCGGCAGCTTCGGCCAAAGTCTCGGCGGCTTGTTTCTCACCCAGGGCGTGGATCACCTTGGCCCGCCGCTCCCGCTCCGCTTCCGCTTCTCGGGCCATGGCTCTCCGCATGGAGTCGGGCAGCTCGACGTCTTTCACTTCCACCAGAGAGACCTTGACTCCCCAGGGATCGGTGAGGCTGTCGATGATCTGCTGCAGATTGCGGTTGATCTCGTCCCGGTTGGTGAGCAGCTCATCGAGGGGAACCTGTCCGATCCCGCTACGCAGGGTGGTCTGGGCAATCTGGGACGTGGCGAAGCGATAATCCTCGATCTCGAGAATGGCCCGCTGGGGATCGAGAACCCGGAAGTAGGTCACGGCATTGACGCGGACGGTGACGTTGTCTTTGGTGATGATGTCCTGGGGCGGAATGTCCATCGTCACGGTCCGCAAGCTGACCCTGACCAGGCGGTCGATCACCGGGATGAGCAGGATCAGCCCCGGCCCTTTGGGTGCACCGGTGACCCGACCCAGGCGAAAGACCACGCCTCGCTCGTATTCGGGCAGGATCCTGATGGCGGCTCTCAGGATGGTGATGATCAGAAACGCCGCCAGCCCTAACCCGACCAAGCTGTCAAATGTCATTCCTCTATCTCCTCTACTAACAGGCGGACTCCGTCCATAGCCACCACCCTGGCGGCGACCCCGTCACGCAACTGGCCGCTGGCCGGCTGCAGCTCCCACCAAGAGCCCTCGGTGAAGGCCGAGTATCGGTCTCCGTATTGCTTCACCGTCACCCTACGCCCAATCAGGGTGCTGGGGCCAGACGTGGGAGGTCGAAGCCGCGAAGTGACGACGGCTCGACCGGCGAGGACGCTACCCGCGCCCAGCACTACCGCGCTGGGCCACACCACCGCCGGGCTGACTCGAAGGGTCCCCTCGAAGAGGAACAACCCGCTCAGCACCAAGGCGATCGCTCCCCCGGCTGCCAGCACTCCCACCCCGGGCACGAAGAGCTCAGCCACCAGCAGCGCCACCGCCAGAACGAACAGTGCGATGCCGGCCGCCCGCACCGGCAACACGCTGAGGGCAAAGAAGGCGAGGACCACCATGATGACTCCGGCAATACCCGAGAAGCCGAGACCGGGATTGGCCGCCTCGTAGATGATGGCCAGAGTGCCCAACGAGAGCAGCAAGAAAGCGATGTTGGGGTCGGCCAGGCGCCCCAGGATCGAACGCACCGTGCCCAGCTCGCGCCGCTCCACGGCGGCACCGGCGGTTTGCAATGTGACATCGAGTTGATCGATAACCCTCCCGTCGAGCGAGATGAGTAGGTCATCGAGATCGGTTGCAACCAAGTCGGCCACTCCCAGGTCGACTGCTTCCCTCCCCGTCACCGACCGCCCTTCTCGAACCGCGTCTTCGGCGAACTCGACGTTGCGGTCCCGGCGTTCCGCCACCGAGACGGCGAAGGCCACCGCATCGTTGATGATCTTGTCGGTGATCTCACCACCCTGGAGGTCGACCGGAGTGGCCGCCCCAATCGAGGTGGCGGGTGCCATCGCCGCCACATGGGCGGCCATGGTGATGAAAGTGCCGGCCGACGCAGCCCGGGCTCCCTCCGGGCTGACATAGACCACCACCGGCACCCCGGCGTTGAGAAACGCCTGCACGATGTCGCGCATGGAAACGTCCAGCCCTCCCGGCGTGTCAAGGGCAACGATGATCGCCTCGAACGACCCTTCCTCGGCCGCCTCCACCGAATCGCCCACAAAGTCGGCCACCACCGGGGTAATCGCGCCTTCCACCTCGATGAGGAGCACCGAATGCTCCTCGGCCCCGACCGGTCCGCCGATAAGAGCGAAGCCGCTCAGCCCCGCCACCACCGCCAGAAAACGCACCATCAGGGTGCGCTGGCCTTGTTGCACCACCCGATTATGCCCTCAGTCCCCGGTTGCCCCGTCCAGGAGCAGGTCGGCTTGGGTGAGTCGGAGCCGTGATGTCCATCACGGCTGGCGCCAGGCGGCGACGATTTGCTCAACCCCGGCGACCTGGGCCGCCATCGACGCCTCCGGGGAGAGGTACCAAACGTAGACCGCGTCGCGGCGTAGATAGCCACTGATGCCGTGGGCGGCGGCCCAGTTGTAGAGGATCTCGTCCGCTTCCACGAAGCGAGTACCGCGCAGCCGTTCCGGTCCCGGCCGCCGGAGTAATGATGGCGGTCGGCTTTCGATGAGCACGCCTTGGACACTGTCCGGAGTTGCCACCTCGAAGCTGGCCGTGACATCGTGCCAGCCTTGCGGGGCGAGGGTGTCGGGAAGCCCGCGCAAGTGAACCGTGAAGAGACAGGACGGGGAGTCGCTCTTAGAGGAGGGGAGGCAAAGACGGTAGGGGTCGTCGTCGGTCCCCCGCCCCTCGGTGAGGAACATCGATCCAAGCAAAGGCTGGCCGAGGGGGAGGAATCCGGCTCGGTCGCCTCCTAAGTTGGCCGCCTCGTCGGGAAGCGAGGGCCCGGGGCCGTCGGGCCAGGCGAAGAAGAAGAGAAAGACCAGCAGAGCGCCGGTGGCGACTCCCAAGAGTCCGAGCAGCCACTTCATCTTTGCGGTCCGGTGGGTGTCTCCGGCTCAGGAGAACTTGGTCTTGGGTCTCTCTTGAAGGACCTCGTCGACATAGATATTCACCTTCTCGTTATAGAAGGCAACCAGCCCTGCGATCTTCTGGGATTCGGGGAGGGGGTAGTCGTAGGCCCAAGCGATATCGACCAGGGTCTGACCGTTCACGGTTACCGACCAATAGCGGGCTTTGCCCTTGTAAGGGCAGGCGGTGATGGTGTCGGTTGGCGTCATCAGGTCCATGCGCACGTCGACCTTGGGGATGTAGTAGCGAGTGGGCAAGCCGGTCTCGAAAAGGAAGCGGCCGCTGCTGGTGTCTGCCACTGTCACCCCGTCGATCTCGATGACGACCCGGCGACTGGAGGGCAGGATGTCGACTCGAGTGTTGGGATCGCGGGGGTGAACGTACACCTCCTCGTCCTCTTCGAACCAGTGGTCCATGGTCGCCCAAACGAAGGCGATGTGATCGGCGAGTTCCGGCGCTGCCGCTGGATCGATCACATAAGCGGCCCCCTCCGCCCCGCCGGCTTTGACCTGATATTGGGAAGCCACGCCCAGTGACGAGCGGCGAGTCTCACCTGTTTCGACCAGCAGATCGGCGCGAACGTCAGCCCGAGGAAAGTAGTAGGTCGGGTAATAGGGGATCTCCCAAACCAATAGGGGCTTGATGGTGTCGGCGACGATTTCGCCGCCCAGCATCACCCTCACCCGCTTGGCGCCTCGAACCGTTCGCAGCTTTTGGATGTCACCCATTCCTCACAAACCTTTCATCTGACGTCCGGGGCCTCTGTACCCGCCAGGCGGGCGAGATGGCGGACCGGGCTAGGTTTGGCCACATGGATCCCCGACCGTCGGTGTTGGTATTCGATGTCAATGAAACCCTGCTCGATCTGCGGGCATTCCGACCACAGATGGCGGAGGTCTTGGGATCCGCCGATCTGGTCGGAGAGTGGTTCGCTCGCCTCCTGCATGGATCGCTCCTGGCTAATGAGCTGAACAGGCATCGGCCGTTTGGGCAGATCGGAGTGGAAGTCCTGATGACGATGGCCAGAAACAGAGGGCTCGATGTAAGCGAGGAACAGGCCTTGGAGGTGGTGGCTACTCTGCGGGCCTTGCCGGCTCATCCCGATGCGGCTCCGGGCTTGGGTCGCCTTCAGGTGATGGGCTTCCGGCTCGTCACCCTCACCAACGGCTCGGCGGATGCGGTCGCCGACCAGCTCGAATTCGCCGGGCTCGCCCATTATTTCGAACGGTCGTTCTCGGTGGACGCAGTCGAGCGCTTCAAGCCAGCCGCCGCGGCCTATGAATATGCCCTCGCCGAGCTCGAGGTCCCAGCACCCCAGGCCATGATGGTCGCCGCCCACGACTGGGACATCATGGGTGCGCGCCAAGCCGGCCTGCCCGGTGCATTCCTCGCCCGCTCCCCGGCCGGGTGGAGATCTCCGGATCCGCCTCCCCCAACAGTGGCTTCCGACCTCGAACAGTTGGCCACTCTGCTAGAGACATGGGTTTGAAGCGGCCTAGCCGATAATCCACCCTCGCCGGATTTCCCGGAAAGGGCATGATGTCCTTTCCGGGATCCGGGCTCATCTGGAGCGAGTCACCTCAAGCGAGGCTACCGGGTTGCTCCATCCGTGAATGTCGGCATCGAGATCAGCAGTGCCGCTCATGCCGTCATGTTTGTGAATCACACCATCCTCCGCCAGGGCGGGATTGGACATGCCCGTCCCGCCCTGGTCGCCAAACCCGGTCAGCATCGCACAAGGAGGCACCAAGTCCTCCCAAGCTTCCGTGTTGACTTCGGTGCCGGCGTCATACCCGACCGTGTCGAAGGTGACGGTTTCGCCGATCCGGACAGGGAGGAGGACGCTGTCCAGACCGGTAAACCCATCGTTGGTGCAGATCAGCATCGACACCCAGGAGAGAAATATCGCGCCGTCTGCGGATGAGATCTCGAAGGTAACGCTGGTTCCCGGGGCAATCGGTGGCGGCCCACTCGTTCCCAACACGACCTGGGTGTCCCACACATGGCGATTGGAAGAGGCCAAGTCGACCAGAGGTCCGATGTTGCCGTTTTCGGCCACCTCCTTGACTTCGAAGCTGGCCGGCCTCCCGACCGTGAAGAGGTCAACCGCACCCCGATGGGTGACGACAACCGCCGGGGTGAACCACTGGGCATCCGTCATGTTGGATATGGTCACCTCGTAGGTGCGCACATTCTCTCCCGCGGCCGGCCCAGGTTGAGCAAACAGGAGCGTCACGAGGGCGACACTCCCAAACAACCGTCGATTCATCCCACACTCCTTTCTCTCCGGAGCCCAGCTACGCGGGCTCTCTAAAAGGGGCAACCAGCTCCTGCCGAGCTTTGGTCCCCGCCCACGATTGAGTGTCGGACTTCCGACATTTTTTGTTGGCCGTGCCCCAAGGTGGGCATGTCTCGCCAATCACGATGGGGCTGAGGCAGGGCCCGGTGTCTTGCCCGGTGCCACCGGTCCTAAGAGCCAGCTCTCGGCGCGTGTGGGGTGTTCCCCTCTTCGGCGACCCGGTTGAGTGCGTCGAGGTCGGTGACTCGAATCACCCGATAGCCGGTCTCGATGGCGCCCAACTCCCGGAGGGCGCTCAATGCTTCGTTGACCGTTTGGCGGCTGGCGCCAAGAAGGGTGGCGATCGCCGCTTGGGAGAGATTCACCTCTTTACGGTCGAAAGCCTCTTCCGCCAAAAGGTCTGCCACCTGGGCCAGCACCGTCTTGTGCATGAGGTGAATGATGCGACGCTGGGTTTTCTCCAGCTGCTGGAGGCCAGCCACCAGCCAGCGCAGGCAAATGGCGGGATTCTTGGCCAACTCGGGGATCAAATGCTCCCGATCAAAACGAAAAGCCCGGACATGGTCGATGGCCCGCGCCGACGACTTGTAGGTCCCTTCACCAAACATGGCTATGTCACCCAGGACCGAACCGGGACCAACCCGAGCTACCACCCTCTTTTTTCCGGCGTGAACTCGATAGAGGTCGACCTCTCCCGACTCGATGAGATAAGCGGCCACCGCTGCTTCACCCTCGCGGAATAGATGTGATCCCGGATATCGAGTGATCATCTCCCCAACCGCGCTTATCACTTCCAGGTCGGCGGGGGTGAGGGGCAGGTAGTCCGGCCGGCCGAAGGAGCGGGCCAGCCAGGCCAGGTGTTGAGCGTTGGCGACGACCATCCTTGCTTGGACAACCCCGCCGATGGGCCTTTTCATCCGCAGCCTGTCAACCTGTCGCGTTGACCGATCACTCCCCGTCCGGGCATCGCAATCTCGTGGAGGTCACTTGTGCGGCCTGGGTGCCCGGTTCCCGCCGTTTGCGGCGGGAACCGGGCTGCGGACTCACAGCCCACCGAGGAGGAGAAAGGCGGCTGTGGTGCCGGTGGCATAGACGAGGTGATGCCAGGCGTCGATTAGGTTCTCGCGTAGCCCCCACTTCCATGGCCAGGGCACCCCGATCCCGAGAAGCGGAAGCTCCAGCTGCTCGGTCAGCCAGACCACGGAGAAGAAGACCACACCGGCTGGAACGATGGAGAGACCGAGCGGATCTATCAGCACCCAGAACAGCACTCCCCAGGCGGTGCCGTAGATCCAGTGGGTCCAGGTGGCGAGTAGGTCGAGAGTTCGGCCCTTGAGTTCGGGCACTCCCACCAGCTGAAGCAACTTGTTGGCCGCCTTCCCCGGCACCACGCTGGGAGGCCTTTCCCTCCACTGCATTTCGGTGGTGCTGGATAGGGTCATGGCGACAGTGCCGAGGAGTGCGGCAACGATTGACTGCAATAACACTGTTCTCACCTCTTTCTGATGAGCACAAACCCACCGGCCGCCGCTTAACCAACGCGATGGTCGCGGTGGCGACACTCTTCCCTCTGTAACTCCGGTGAAAGGTCGGAACACCGACAATTGGTGGAGACGGGGACGATCGAGCTGGGTTGGAATGGTCAGATGACCAAGCCTTGGTTGGGTGCGGTAACCGTCGCGGCGGTAATCGCCAGCGCCTGTGCCTCGGAGTCGACCCCGACGGCGGTGACCGCTACCACCCCGGCCGCGGCAACTCCGACTACCACAGAGCCGGTCACGGAGGGAGCGACGCCGCCCTTGACCGGTGAAGGCCTTCCCGAGGGTCCCTCAGCATTGGAGAACATGTTCGACCCCTCCTTTCCTGAGCCCTTGGTGAAGCTGAGTGACATCATCTCCGGTGGCCCCCCGCCCGATGGCATACCACCAATCGACCAGCCGAATTTTGTTTCCGTTGACCAGGCGGGCGCCTGGCTGGAGGATGCCGAGCCGGTCGTCTATCTAGACATCGAGGGGGATGCCCGGGCCTATCCGGTGCAAATCCTCATCTGGCACGAAATCATCAATGACACCGTTGGGGGGGTTCCGGTATCCATCACCTACTGCCCTTTGTGCAACAGCGCCGTTAGCTACCAGCGCACCATCAACGGCGTGGAAACCACCTTCGGCACTTCGGGAATGCTCTACGCCTCCGCTCTGGTCATGTACGACCGGGCTACCGAGTCGCTCTGGACCCACTTCGATGGCAGGGCGGTGGCGGGACTGTTGACCGGCTTTCAGCTCGAACCCATCTCCTCCCCGCTGCTGGCCTGGTCCGACTTTTCCACCGCCTTTCCTGAGGGCCAGGTCCTCGACCGGGACGCCACCGGGCACCGGCGCCCTTACGGCTCCAACCCCTACTCCGGTTACGACACTGAAGGAGCGTTTCCGTTCTTGTTCCAAGGAACCATCGATGACCGGGCTTCGGCTATGCAGCGAGTGGTGGGCGTGACGGTTGCCGGGCAATCGGTTGCCTTCACCCTAGAAGCCATATCCGGCGGCGAGGCGAGAGCCACTGCGGCCATGGTGGGAACCACCTCGCTGGTGGTCTTCTGGAAAGCAGGGCAGGCCAGTGCTCTGGAAGACTCGTCGGTCGCGGGGGGAAGAGACGTCGGCTCAGTTGGGGTGTTTTCGTCGGTTGTAGACGATCAAACCCTGACCTTCCGGGTGGTCGACGGGGCATTTGTCGATGACCAGACCGGTTCGACGTGGGATATTGCCGGGCGCTCAACCGGCGGTGAGTTGCTGGGGAGCACTCTGACGCCGATTCAACACCTCGACACCTTCTGGTTTGCCTGGGCGACCTACCAACCGGGATCGGAGTTGGTATCACCCTGATGCCCAGGGCAGACCGGCCCCAATGCCTTCTCGCCCGATGCAACTGGTTTGATCGAGTGGCTATCGGCTCAGCCACTACCTACTTCGACCCCACGCCAGAAGGCGATGTGGCCCCGGAGGTGGTTAGCGGCAGGCGAGGGATCGGGGTAGGTCCACGCCGCCTGAGCCAGGCGCCTGTCATCCACCACCACATCGAAGTAATGAGCCCGGCCCTTCCAGTGACACACCGAGGTGGCCGAACTTGGCTGCAGATGGTCCCAGGTGACGGCCTCCGGCGGGA
>DATEDX010000042.1:0-9126 GCA_035281425.1 Acidimicrobiia bacterium | reverse complement strand
GAGAAGGACCGGGCGGGAGCTGGCTGTACCGGTAGGCACCATGATCGAATTGCCGCGAGCCGCCTTGGTGGCCGGGCAGCTGGCCGAGGTGGCCGACTTCTTCTCCTTCGGCACCAACGACCTGACCCAAATGACCTACGGCCTCTCCCGGGACGATGCCGAGGCGTCTTTCCTCCAGGTCTACCTCGACCAGAACATCCTCCCATCCAACCCCTTCCAAACTCTGGACCGCGAGGGGGTGGGCCGGTTGATCCGGGTGGCGACCAGGGAGGGCAAGGAGGCCAACCCCGACCTGGTGGTGGGGGTATGTGGGGAGCACGGGGGCGATCCGGCCTCGATCGAGTTCTGCCGTGAGATTGGCCTGGACTACGTGTCCTGCAGCCCGCCGCGGATCAAGGTGGCGCGGCTGGCGGCAGCTCAGGCCGAACTGTCGGGAGCGGTCTCCACCGCCTGATTCCGGCGGCCGTGCTCTTCGACCGCCTCCCAGAGAGCATCGATCCCTTCGCCGTCGGTGGCGATTGTCACCACCACCGGCGGGATCCATCTCTCATCATGGTCGGTCTCTCCCAGGCGTTGCAGACGGGAGGCGGTGGAAGCGGCATCACCTTGGTCTGCCTTGTTGACGCAGAAGACGTCGGCGATCTCTAGCAACCCCGTCTTGGCGAGCTGGATGTCATCTCCCCAACCCGGATGGAGTACCACCACCACTGTGTCCGCCACCTTGACGACCTCGAGTTCCGACTGGCCTACTCCCACGGTCTCCACCAGTACCGGATCGAAGCCGGCTGCCGCCAGCGCCGCCACCACCGGCGCCGCTCCGGCGGTAAGGCCTCCCAGTTCGCCCCGGGTGGCGAGGGAACGGATGAAGATGCCCTGGTCGGATGCGTGTTGTTGCATCCTGATCCGGTCGCCGAGCAACGCCCCCCCACTAAAGGGACTGGAGGGGTCGACCGCCACCACCGCTGGGCTGGCTCCCCGGGCCCGAAGGTGGACCAGCAAACGGTCGACAAGAGTGCTCTTTCCCACTCCGGGTGGCCCGGTGATTCCGACCACCTGAGCCGAACGGGGGCGGGCGGTCAGCTGCTTGGCCAGCTCCCCACTGGGCTGCTCGACCAGAGTCGTTAGCAACTGGCTCAAGGCCCGCCGATCGCCGGCCAGCGCCGCCTCAACCAGTTCCGGGGAAGATCCGCTCACCCCGGCAGGGTACGGTTCCTTCCGGTTCTGGCGCGTAAAGGCGACGCTGGAGCGTCGCCTTTACGCGCCAAAACGGAACGAGAGAGGGGGTTAGGTGGCGTTGACTTCTTCGACGCCGGGGACCCGGTCTTTGAGGATGCGTTCGATGCCGGCCTTGAGGGTCATCATCGACATGGGACAACCCCCGCAGGCACCCACCATCTGCAGGTTGACGGTCCCACCTTCAACTCCGAGCAGGACCAAGTCACCGCCGTCCATCTGGATGGCGGGGCGGATGTATTCCAGGGTCTCTTCCAGCTTGTTGAGATCCACTCCCGTGGTCGGCTGGTCGAGGGTGTCGATTTCACTCACAACAAGACCAACCTAGCCTCGGGCTGGTTTCATTCCCAAAGAGACGGAAGACGGAAGCCGGAAGCCGGTAGCCCGGAGCCGAAGCCGAGCCACCCCTGGGGAACAACATTCGAGGCTCGCCCCTCATCGGATCTCGGGCACGATGATGAGGGTTCGGCGGATGAAACCCTCGGGGTTGGCAGCTTCGATGGTTACTACCTGTCGCTGGCGACGGCTGACCGGTTCGGAGAAGACCTCCGCCAACGCCACCTGATGGGCGGCTGCGTCCAGGCCGCCCAGCTCGAGGCGGCCCACCCGCCGTCCGCCACTCACCACGGTGACCACCACCTCGGCCGGGGCGGTGAGGGCGAAGTGGATGAATTCGCCGGCCGGGCTTGGCCTGATCCGCAGTTGTTCCAAGGCGGGCGGCAACCCCAGCCCCACTGGAGGCAGGACCTTGATCAGCCCGGCTTCGGTGACGAACCGCCAGCTGCCCAAGGTGGGCTCGGCCAGGGGCTGCCCGTCGATGACCACGTTGACGGGGCCATCCGGCGAAACGGTGAGCTCCTCCACCCCGGCTGCCAGCCCCACCCTTATCTCTGCCGGCAATACCTCCCCGGCCGCGGCCGGCTGGAGACCCCCGTAGTAGTGCCCGAGGATCTCGGCGTAGCTCGCCCCCTGTTTGGCCATGGCCTGGGCGCCGTATTGACTCATCCCTACCTGGTGGCCCCATCCCCATCCCGTGAATACATAAGAGGGCGCCTCCAGGACCTGGTTGCCATCGGTTCCTACCGAGAGCTCGAAGCGCCGCCGGATCAAATAGCTGCCGGACAGCAGGGTCTGCGGGTAACGGCGGCCATCGCCCCTTTCGGCCGGCAAAACGTCGGGCATCAGCGCCGAGGCAGCCCGATTGATGAAGCCCCGGAACTGATAGGTGGGCACTCGTTCGTTCCCCCCTTCGGACTCGATCACCACCATCCACGGGCCCGACCCATCGGTGGTGGTCTCCACCCGGAGATTGCGGAGGGCGCCATTCACCAGGCCGGCATGTTCAAGCAAAGCCTGCATGTTCTCCGACGAGACCTCGAAGGCCCAGGTGACGAAAGGTGACTCCTCCCCGGGAGAGTCAACCGCGGCGAGGTAGGGAAGGTCGAGTCCAGCGAAGATGTCCTCCGACTCCCGGGTCCGCAGCCCCGCCGTCGAGCTGTAGAGCGTCTGCGCCGGCTCCCCTTGGTAGAAGAGGATTTCGCCGGCGGTGCTGCTCACCGCCGAACGCCACCGTTCGCCGTAAGGCCCCTCCAGGTCGAGGGGGCCGGCGTAGACCTGGCACGCCGAGGTGGCGCAGATGTCGTATCCGTAGGCGCGACCGGTGGTGGAGCGGCCCTGCGCCAGGGTGAAGGCCAGATAAGTGCGGGCCGCCACCACCTGGGCTTTCAGAGCCTCTTCTTCCCAGGAGAAGGGGACCTCGCGCAACCCGAGGAGATACTCCTCCGGTGGGACCGCTTCTACCAACCCCAGCCCTTCCGAGCGTCCGGTGACCGTCAAGGGGCCGGTGTAGATCCGGTCCCCAAACGTCATCCGGGTGCCATCGGCGGGAATGAGCTGCACCTCCCTTGCCAGTACCCCCTCCGGTGGAGGTATCTGCCCGGGGAGGGGAGGCAGTGACAGAAGGGCGGCGAGCAGGGCCGCTCCGCTACGTATCACGCCGTCCGATGGTCGCTCCCAGCGAGGAGAGCTTGCCCACCAGATCCTCATAACCCCGATCGATGTGATAGGCGTCGCCAATCAACGTCTCCCCTTCGGCCCGAAGACCCGCCAGCACCAAAGCTGCCCCCGCCCTTATATCGGGTGCCAGCACGGGACAGCCGGACAGCTCCTTGACGCCCCTGACCACGGCGTGTTGCCACTCGGTGGTGATGTCCGCCCCCATGCGGGCCAGCTCGCCCACATAGCGGAAGCGGGAGTCGTAGAGGTTTTCAGTCACCACCGAGGTGCCTTCTGCTACTGCCAGCAGGGCCACCATTTGCGGGTGGAGGTCGGTATGGAAACCGGGATATGGCAATGTGGCGAAGTCGACCGCTTGGGGGCGGGGCGGTCCTATCACCCGCAGCCATCCTTCCCCTCGTTCCACCTCGACTCCAGCTTCTTCGAGCTTGCGAAGCTCCATGCGCAAAAAGCCGGGTTGGCAACCGGTGATGGTGACGTCCCCGGCGGTGATAGCACCCGCGATCGCGTAGGTACCCGCCTCGACCCGATCCGAGATGATGCGATGCTCGCACGGGCGGAGATGGGGCTGGCCCTCAACGTGGATGATGGCCGATCCCGCTCCAGCCACGCCCGCACCCATGCCGGCCAGATGCTCGGCCAAGTCGACTATCTCCGGCTCACGGGCGGCGTTGACGATGGTGGTCGACCCGTCCGCCAGGGCAGCCGCCAGCATCAGGTTCTCGGTCGCCCCCACCGACGGAAACGACAGTTCGATCTCGGCTCCGGTCAGCCCCCGGGGAGCTTTCGCCTCCAGAATGCCGTGTACCAGTTGGAACCCCGCCCCCATGCGACGAAGCCCTTCGATGTGCATGTCGATGGGGCGGGCACCGAGGTCGTCTCCCCCCGGCAGAGCGACCTTGGCCTGGTGGCAGCGGGCCAGCAGTGGGCCAAGGACAACGATGGAAGCGCGCATCTTGCGAACCAGATCGAGCGAGGCCTCCGGCCTGAGCTCGTCGGCGACCACGATCGCCAGCGAGTCGCCCTCCCATCGCAGGTGGCAGCCCATGTGAGAAAGCACCTCCCCCATGAGGGCGACATCGGCGATTTGGGGAACGTTCGTCAGCAGGTGCCGGCCGGGGGCCAAAAGAGCCGCCGCCATGTGCTTCAAGGCTGCGTTCTTGGCACCACCAACCCTGACCGTACCCCGGAGGGCGACTCCGCCCTCAACGGTGATCTCGGGCATGGCCAAAGTGTAAGTCTCCCCTCCGCCTTAGCCCCGCTTCCTCAATGATGGCTACTCTCAGCGGCCCCCCACTGAGGAATGATGCGGGTCGCTTTGGCAGCCGACCATGCCGGCTTTGAACTCAAAGAACGCCTAGCCAAGATCCTGGCCAAGGCCGGCCACGCCGTCTACGACCTCGGCACCCACAGCGCCGAACCGGTTGACTATCCCGACTTCGCCGCCGCCGCCGGGCAAGCGGTGATCGACGGCCGGGCCGAGCGGGCGGTGGTGGTTTGTGGCTCGGGAGCGGGGGCGTGCATCGCCGCCAACAAGCTGAAGGGCATCAGGGCGGCGATGGCCCACGACACGTATACCGCCCACCAGATGGTCGAACACGATGACGTCAACGTCCTCTGTCTGGGCTCCCGGGTGATCGGCGAGAAACTGGCCGAAGAGGTGACGGGGGCGTTCCTGGCTGCCCGCTTTTCTGGCGAAGAACGCCACCGGCGCCGCCTGGCCAAGGTGAAGGCCCTCGAGGAGATCTAGACGCTTGCGTCCGAGGTCTCAGTCGGCAGCCCCGAGCGGATTCGAACCGCCGTTTCCGGCTTGAAAGGCCGGCGTCCTAGGCCGCTGGACGACGGGGCCAAAGCTCCGGAATGCTACTGAGGCGGGCCTGCTTCCACGAGGCGGGTGTGGGCGGCGTCCAACCGAGTGAGGGTTCGGTCCCGCCCCAACACCGCCATCGACTCGAAGAGGGGCGGGCTGACCGCCGAGCCGGTGATGGCCACCCGTAGTGGCTGTAGCCCCTGACGGGCGCTGAATCCCAGATCTTCGAGCATCGCCCGGAGACGCTCCTCCAGTGTCTCCTTTTCCCACAGCTCCACCGAGTCGAGGCGTTTGCGGGCCTCCTCCAAGACCTGACCGGCGGGACCGGTCATCACCTTGGCCCAGGAGCCGGGGTCGTAGTCCAGCTCGTCAACGAACAGGAATTGCACCTGACCCGCCACCTCGGTGAGGAATTTGACCCGCTCCTGGACGAGCGGGGCCATGGTCAGGAAAGCTTCCCACTCGTCGGGTCCCAAGCCCCGACCCAACCCCTCCTCCATGTAAGGACGAACCCGCTCGGCGAAGGATGAAGGCGAAAGGGCCCGGATGTATTCCCCGTTGAGCCAGGCCAGTTTCTCCAAGTCGAAGATGGCCGGGTTCTTGGAGACCCGGGCCAGGTCAAAGGCCGCCACCGCCTCCTCCCGGGTGAAGATGGTGCGATCCCCTTCCAGCGACCAGCCCAGGAGCGACATGAAATTGACCATCGCCTCCGGCAGGTAGCCGCCCTCCCGGTAGGCACGCAGGGAGGTGTCGCCGTGGCGTTTGGAGAGCTTCTTCCCATCCGGCCCGAAAAGCAGCGGTAGGTGGGCGTAGACCGGCGGCGTCCCCCCCAAGGCTTTGGTGAGGAGGATGTGTTTAGGGGTGGAGGGGAGGAGGTCTTCCCCCCGGATCACGTGAGTGATCTCGTAGTCGACGTCGTCGACGGTGGAGGCGAGGTGATATGTCGGCACCCCGTCGGTACGGAGGATGACGAAGTCGTCGATCGTTTCGGGTGCGAAGCGCATTGCCTCCCGGACCACGTCTTCAAACTCGACCGCCTGGTCTTGAGGAACCGAGAAGCGGATGGCTCCGGCTTCCGCCACTCGGGAAGGGCGACGGATGTAGTAGTTGGGGTGCCGTTTCTCCGCCTGGGCCCGCTGTCGCAGCGCCTCCAACTCCTCGGGGCTGCGATCGTCGAAATAGGCAAAGCCCGCGTCGACCAGGTGACGGGCAACCTCCTGGTAATGGGCGAAGCGATCGGACTGCCGATAGGTGCCATGGGGTCCACCTACCTCGACCCCTTCGTCCCAGTCGAGACCCATCCAGCGGAAACCCTCCAGGATGTCCTCTTCGTATTCGGGGAGGGAGCGTTCCCGGTCGGTGTCGTCGATACGGACGATGAAGGCTCCTCCGTGGTGACGGGCGAAGAGCCAGTTGAACAAAGCCGCCCGGACATTGCCGACATGGATGAGCCCGGTGGGAGAGGGGGCGATGCGGACCCGGACGCTCACCGGCGCACCACCGGGTTGGCCAGGGTTCCGATCCCGTCGATCTCCACCTCCATCAGATCGCCGGGCTGCACCGAGGAGATCCCGGAAGGGGTGCCGGTGAGGATGACGTCACCGGGTAGGAGGGTCATCACCCGGCTGATGAACTCGAACAACTCCGCCACTCCGAAGACCATGTCTGAGGTGAACCCGGCCTGACGGACGTCTCCATTGACCCGGCAGATCACCGCCAACCGCTCCAAGGGATCGAGCTCCGTCTCGATCACCGGCCCGAGAGGGCAGAAACTGTCGAAGCCCTTGCCTCGGGTCCACTGCCCGTCCCTGCGCTGCAGGTCGCGGGCGGTGACGTCATTGGCGGCGGTGTAGCCGAAGATGAACTGTCCAGCGTCTTCGGCGGCGACGTTGCGGGCCACTCTTCCCACCACCGCTGCCAGCTCGGCCTCATGCTGGACGTTGTGGGAGTCGGGGGGATAGAAGACGGGAGCGTCGGGGCCGATCACCGAGGTGGCCGGCTTGAGGAAGATGATCGGCTCCTCCGGCACCTCCGCCCCCACCTCGTCGGCATGGTCGACATAGTTGCGGCCCACCGCCACCACCTTGGAGGGGATAACGGGGGAAAGGAGCTGCACCGCCTCCCAGGGAACCATGGTCTCGGTCGGCTCCCAGGCCACGAAGGGAGAGCCCCGATAGACGGTAACCCCGGCCGCCTCCGCCAACCCGTAGGCGATGTCGTCGCCGGTCTTAAATCGGACGATCTTCATGGGCAGGCAACGGTAACGACTGTCCCGCCGCCCACAACCGGAGCAGACGCCGCGCCTCGGCCGGTTTGGCCCGCAGGATCTCCCGATCGATCTCGATAAGGGCCAGACGGCCGGGCACCTGCTCGTGGGTCGCAGCCTCCAGCCAGCGGCGGCGGCGATCCAGCAGGGGCGCAGGGGGATCCTCACCCAAGCCGAGGATCTCCATGGCGACCTCCAGATCCTCGATGACCGGCGCCCGACCATAGGAGGAGGCTCGCGCCGCCATCAATGCCAGCAGGACATCCGGCAATAGCGGTGGCCCCGGAGGTAGATCGGCTTCGGCGATGAGCTTCTTGGCATAGCCGGTATCGGGTCCGGGAGTGCCGAATGCCCCACCCCACGGCATCTGCTCCGGTGAGGTGACGATGCCCGGTCGGGTCGGCCGCCACCGCCGGGCCGGGCCCGGTTCAGGAGTCGAACGGGGACGATGGGCCGGTCCGATCTCCACGTTGGGCTGCTGGCCCATCAGACGAAGGTGAGCCAGTGGCGATACTCGGACAGTTTGCCGGTCACCGCCTGAGCGAAGAGGTCCTGAGCCCGGCGAGTAACGGGGCCGGGTCCGCCGGTGCCAATGCTGCGATCGTCGACTTCACGGATCGGAGTGACCTCGGCGGCTGTACCGGTGAGGAACAGCTCGTCGGCGTTGTAGAGGTCGCCCCGGGTGAGGTTGGCTTCCTTCACTTCCACGCCTTCGCTGCCCAGGAGCTCGATCACCGATGCCCGGGTGATCCCGTCAAGAATCCCGGCACTCACCGGGGGGGTAAAGACCTGGGCGTCGCGGACGAGGAAGAGGTTCTCTCCCGAACCTTCGGAGACGTTGCCGTCCATGTTGAGGAGGAGCGCTTCGTCGTAACCAGTGGCGACCGCTTCCTGCTTGGCGAGGACGCTGTTGAGGTACTGGCCGGTGCCCTTGGCTACCGGGATGAAGCTCGACTGGTGGATCCGCCGCCAGGAGGAGATGCGCACCCGGATGCCCCGGGCCACCCCCTCGTCGCCCAGGTAGGTGCCCCACCGCCAGGCTGCCACCATCACCCGCACCCGGGAGTTGGCAGGGTTGAGACCCATCGATCCCAGCTCGTAGTAGACAAGGGGGCGGATATATCCGGACTCGAGTTCATTCACCGAGACGATCTGGCGGCAGACCTCGATCAGCTCGTCGACGGAGCGCTGGAGGGGAATGCCGTAGGCCCGGCAGGAGCGGAAGAGTCGCTCGATGTGCTCGCGGAGACGAAAGATGGCGGTGCCGTCGGGAGTTTCGTAGGCTCGGATCCCTTCGAAGACCCCGGTCCCGTAGTGGAGGGCGTTGCTGAGGACATGAACCGTGGCGTCCTCGAATCCCACCAGTTCGCCATCCATCCAGATGAGCTTGGCTGAATCCATCGCCAGAGCGTACCCGGCCGGAGGGTCTGGGGGGAAGGTGAGGAACCGACCTGCCGGGCAGCAACGTCCCAACCTCATGAGACGCTGGGCCCTGATCCTTACCCTGCTCGTGGTCGGCTGTGGTTCTTCCACTACCACCACGGGGCCGGGGGAGGGCGATGTGACCGGCGACTGGGTCCTCGAGGAGGGAACCATCGGAGGCAATGCCATCCCCAAGGGCGACTACCGGATAACCCTCCTCCTCGAAGACGGCAACGCCGGCGGCGTCGCCGCCTGCAACGGCTATGGAGGCAGCTACACCTCCGACGGAGACGGCTTCATCCAGTTTGGGACCATGAGCCAGACCGAAATGGCCTGTGCCGAACCGGCGATGACGGCAGAGCAGATCTATTTACAGGCA
>DATEDX010000041.1:0-4040 GCA_035281425.1 Acidimicrobiia bacterium | reverse complement strand
AGGCGGAGTGGGGGTGGCGGTGATTGGGTGCGGGTCGATCGGGAGCCTGCGGGCTCACATCGCCCATCGCCACCCCGCCGTCGATTTCCTGGCCGTTTGCGACCTGGTTCCGGAGCGGGCGCAGCAGCTGGCGGCGGCCTGCCAGGCCGATGTCTGGTCCACCGAAGCCGGGGAGTTAGTGACTCGTCCCGAGGTAGACGCGGTCATCGTCGCCACCACCGAGGACTCCCACTACCTGCCGGCGATGGCCGCCATCCAAGCGGGGAAAACCCTCCTGGTGGAGAAACCGCTCGCCATCCTCCCCGAGGAAGGTCAGAAGCTCCTGCTCGGGGCCGACGAGTACGGGGTGCGGGTCTACACCGGCTTCACCCAGCGCTTCCGTCGCCGCTACCTGGCCATCAAAGAGCAGATCCTGGGCGGTTATATCGGTGAGGTGACCAGTGCCAAAGCCACCATCTACCTGGCCGAGTCGGTGGCCCGGGCGGTTATCTCTCGGGCCGGCACTACCACCCCCTCGATCAACACCATGACCTACCTCTTCGACCTCCTCAACTGGTATCTGGACGGGCCCCTCCCCAGCGCGGTCTACGCCGCCGGTTCCAAGAAGGGCCGGATCTTCGAAGAGTACGGGGTGGTCGATTCCACCTGGTGTGTCCTCACCTACGACGACGGGATGGTGGCCAACCTCGGAGTGAGCTGGGAGCTGCCCGAGTTCTGGCCGGCCTACGTGGCCTCGATGGACTTCGAAGTGTTCGGAAGGGAGGGGACGATCAGCGTAAAAGACGACCATCGCGACGTCCTGGTCGCCTCCCGACAGCCCATCCACTCTCCGTACACGCCCGACACCACCTCGATGAACGTGGCCATGCTCGGCTCCTATATGCCCGGCGACTGGGCTCTGGGGGAACACTTCGGAGCGATGCAGGAGGAGACCCACGCCTTCATCAACGCGGTGGGCACGGGCCGGGAGGACCCGATCCTCGCCTCGGGCCAAGACGGGCTCGACGTCCTCCACATCTCCCGGGCAGTGGACGAGTCGGCCCGTCTCGGCCAGGTGGTGTCGATCACCTGGCCGGCCTGAAGGCGGGACGGGATGACGGCCATGCTGACCGGGATCACCGTCCTCGAACTGGGACAGGTGATCGCCGGCACCTACGGGGGGACCCTGCTCGCCGACATGGGAGCGGAGGTGATCAAGATCGAACCCTTCACCGGTGACGCCGCCCGCAACCCCACCATCGCCCCCCTGGAAGGGGAGAGCAGCATCCACCTCTTCATGAATCGAGGCAAAAAGAGCGTCGCCCTCGACCTCAAACAGGCCGAGGGCCTCGACCTCTTCTACCGGCTGGTAGAGCAGGCCGACGTGGTGGTCGACAACTTCCGCCCCGGAGTGATGGCCCGCCTGGGCATCGACCACGAGGCGCTACGCCGGCGCAACCCCCAGATCGTCACCGTCACCGTCACCGGCTTCGGGGAGACCGGCCCGGCCCGCGACCGCCCTGCCTTCGACCTGGTCATCCAGGCCTACAGCGGCCACGTCGACATCACCGGCCACCCCGACGCTCCCCCCGCCCGGGTGGGCATTCCCCTGGCCGACCTGGCCGGAGCCATCTTCACCACCATCTCCGTCCTCGGGGCTCTACTTGGCCGTCAGCTGCATGGCCAGGGCCACCACGCCGACGTCTCCATGCTCGACTCGCTGGTGTCGCTCCTCACCTACGACGCCTTGGGTTTCCTCAACGGTGCGCCAGAAGTGACCCGCCAGGGCACCGCCCACGCCCACATGGTCCCCTGGCAGGCCTTCGAGGTGAAAGGCGGGTATATCGTGATCGCCGCTCGGGACGAGAAGTTCTGGCGCAACCTCTGCGATGCCATCGGCCGCCCCGATCTCAAAGACGACCTCCGCACCGTCGACAACCGGGCCCGGGTCCGGAACCGCCAGTTCGTGGTGGGGTTGCTTTCCGAGGTGATGAAGGAGAAGAGCAAGGCCGAGTGGCTGGAAGTCCTCGGCCGTTTCGACATACCGGCCGCCCCGGTCAACGATCTGGCCGGGGTCTTCGCCGACCCCCAGGTGCAGGCGCGAGGAATGGTGCAGACGTACCGGCATCCGACCCTGGGAGAGGTCCGGTTTCCGCCCAGCCCGATGAAGATCTCCGGCTGGGAGTTCCCCAACCTGCCCGCCCCCATGCTGGGGGAACACACGGTGGAGGTGCTCAGCTCCCGGCTGGGTTTGGAAACCGCCTACATCGACCGGCTTCTCGCCGAGGGGGTGGTGAAGGCGTGGGCGCCGGCGGTCCTCGACTGACCCAAACCGAACCCACCGCGGTCGGGGCGACCGCTTCGGTGCTGTGGGCTTCGACCCTGGCCGCCACCTTGGCCACCCTGCCGATGTTCTTGGTGGGTGCGCTGGCCATCTTCATTCGCGCCGACCTCGGTTTCAGCGAAGCCTCGCTGGGAGCGGCCGCCTCCCTCTTCTACGTCTGCGCCGCCCTCAGCAATCCTCCCGGGGGACGGCTGGCCGAACGCCTCGGGGGGCGCCCGGCGATGGCGGTAGGGGCAGGATGCACCTTCCTGGCCTCCCTGGGGATCGGCCTCCTAGCTCGCAGCTGGCTGGTGCTGGCAGTGTCCTTGATGGTGGCGGGGGTGGCGGTGGGGATCGCCCAGCCCGCCTCCAGCCTCGCTCTGGTCCGGGGAGTTTCACCCCGCCGCCAGGGGCTGGCGTTTGGTCTGAAACAATCTTCGGGTGCCTTCGGCACCCTGCTCGGGGGGCTCTCGGTTCCCCTGATCGGCCTGACCGTCGGCTGGCGCTGGGCCTTCGCCCTGGCCGCCCTGCTCTGCCTCCCCTTGCTCCGCTATCACCGCCCTCCGCCGGCCCGGGCGGCCCGAACACCGGTGGAAAAGCCGGTGGTGGCGGTCCGCCCCCTCCGTTACCTGGCCCTGGCCACGCTGCTGGCGGTGATGGCCACCTCTTCAGTGGGACCCTTCTACGTGGAGTCGGCGGTGGCGGGGGGAATATCACCGGCCCTAGCCGGAACTCTGTTCGCCGCCGGCAGCCTCTCGGCGGTCCTGGCCCGCCTGGTCTGGGGGCACCTGGCCGGTCTCCGCCTCCGCTCCCACTTCCACATGATCGCCCTCTTCCAGGGATTAGGGGCGGCCTCGTTCCTGATGCTGGCCGCCTTCCGGGCCGCCCTCCCGCTGGCCGCCGCCACCTTGCTCCTTTTCGCCGCCGGCTGGGGCTGGCCCGGGGTGCTCAACTATGCGGTGGTCAGCCGCAGCCCCGGCGCCCCGGCGGTGGCGGCAGGGATCGTCGGGGTCGGGCAGTTCGGTGGGGGAATCTTCGGTCCCCTCGGTTTCGGAGTGCTGGTGGAGACATTGTCCTACCGCGCGGCCTGGACGGTGGGGGCTGCCCTCTTGGGCCTGGCCGCGGTGGTCACCCTCCTGGGGGGAAGGGCACTGTCCGCCGCCACCGGTGGAAGATGAGCTTGCTGCGAGCATTGCTCGAACCGGCCTCGGTGGCCATCGTCGGGCTCTCCGCCGATCCCAACAAACACGGACGCCGGGTCTATGAGAACCTCCGCCGCTTGGGCTACCGAGGACGAGTGGTCGGAGTCCACCCGCAGGCGCAGGTGCCGGGGGTGGAGATCTACCGTTCCCTGGCCGACTTGCCCGCTCCCCCCGAGGTGGTGGTTTGCGCCGCCCCGGCCGCCGCCGCCCTGGAGGTGGCGATAGCCGCGGGGCAGCTCGAGGCCGGGGGATTGGTGGTCTTCGCCGGTGGTTTCGCCGAAGTGGGAGCGGAGGGCCGAGCCCTCCAAGAGCAGCTGATGGCGAACTGCCGGGCCGGAGGGGTGCTGTTGCTCGGTCCCAACTCGGGTGGGGTGATCCGCCCCGGGACCGGTTTGGCTCTCAGCTTCCTCACCTGCCTCGACCGCCCGGCAGAGCAGATTCGCTCCGGCCCGGTGGGATTGGTCACCCAGAGCGGAGGCACCGGCAGCTACCTCCACAACTTGGCCGCCGAAAGGGGCTCGGGGCTAGCGATCTCG
>DATEDX010000040.1:0-4988 GCA_035281425.1 Acidimicrobiia bacterium | reverse complement strand
CGGATGATTGCCGGGTTGGAGGAGGTGACGGAGGGGGAGTTGCGGATTGGGGATCGGGTGGTGAATGATGTGTCGCCGAAGGATCGGGACATTGCCATGGTGTTCCAGAATTATGCGTTGTATCCGCACATGTCGGTGTTTGACAATATGGCGTTTGGGTTGAAGTTGCGGAAGATGTCGCGGGAGGAGATCCGCCGTCGGGTGGAGGAGGCGGCGCGGGTGTTGGAGATCACCGAATATTTGGGGCGGAAGCCGAAGGCGTTGTCGGGGGGGCAGCGGCAGCGGGTGGCGATGGGTCGGGCGATTGTGCGGGAGCCGTCGGCGTTTTTGATGGATGAGCCGTTGTCGAATCTGGATGCCAAGTTGCGGGTGCAGATGCGGTCGGAGATTGGGTTGTTGCAGCAACGGTTGGGGACGACGACGGTGTATGTGACTCATGATCAGGTGGAGGCGATGACGATGGGGGATCGGGTGGCGGTGATCCGTAAGGGTCGTCTGCAACAGGTGGACACTCCCCGCAATCTGTATGACAGTCCCGACAATTTGTTTGTGGCCGGGTTTATCGGGTCGCCTTCGATGAACTTTGTGTATGGGACGGTGGAGGGGTCGGGGGATCAGGTGTTTGCCCGGTTTGCGGGGGAGCGGGTGCGGGTGGATCCACAGCGGGCAGCTAATTGTCGGGATTTGCCGTCTTATGTGGGGAAAGAGTTGGTGTTGGGGGTGCGGCCGGAGGCGTTTGAGGTTTCTCAGGCGGTGGCAGACGCCGACCCTGACTACACCATTTCGGTCAAAGCCGATTTGGTGGAACAGTTAGGTTCGGAAGCCTATGTCCATTTTTTGAAACAGTCTCCCCCGGTGATCACCCCCGACATCCACGAATTGTTGGCCGATCAGGGCACCGATCCCGCCTCTTTGGGATCGGACACCAAATTCACCGCTCGGGTCGACCCCGACCACGCCCCCCGCTCGGGGGAGGAAGCCAAACTGGTCATCGACACCTCCAAACTCCACTTCTTCGACAAAGACACCGGACAAGCCATCCGATAGACGGAAGACGGAAGACGGAAGACGGAAGAGACTCCCGGCTCCCGGCTTCCGTCTCACGGCTTGAGGAGCTTGAAGGATTCGGCTAGGTCGAGGCCCACCACTTCACCTTGGCGGTGAGACCAGTCGCGCATCTCCTTCTCGAACTCGAGACGTGCTCGAGCGCTTTCGGCGGCGTCGCTCATCGTGGTCCGGGTCTGGCTGGAGTGACAGAGGAGCGCTTCGATCTTGATGGCGAAGGTTTCGGAGATGTCCTCCCAGTGGTCGGGCTCGTCCGCCCCCCAGAGCAGGACGGCCTCGGGACGGTGCTTTTCCAGCCCCATCTCAGGGAAGAACAGGTGATCGCGGGCGGCCACCACCCCGTCGATGGTGGCCCATCCGGCCGCCCGGTGGTCGGGATGGAGCATGTAGCGGCGCCAGGGATCGTGGCTAAGGACCACGGTCGGTCGCAGCCGCCGGATCCACCAACAGACCTGCCTGCGCAGTTCCATGGTGTATTCGAGTTCGCCGTCGACCTGGTCGAGGTGGACGATCTCACCCCGCACCCCGAGGGTGGCGGCGGCCGACTTCTGCTCCTGTCGGCGCAGCTCAGCCAGCTCGGCCGGGTCGATGTCGGGCTCCCAAGTCCCCTTGGAGCCATCGGTGATGATCAACATCGACACCTCACAGCCCTGCCGGCTCCACTTGGCCAGGGTTCCCCCCGACCCGAATTCAGCATCGTCAGGATGGGCGCCAATGGTCAATGCACGTTCCGGAACGGCCAAGGGTTGGGCCTGGGGGCGAGCCGCGTCGGCGTAGAGCGAGGTCATGAGAGGTTCAGGCTATTCACCAGATCTGCCAGCCACGCCACCTTGGCTGCGGCAGCTCGAAGGTCGGCCGGTTGGTCGACGTCGAGGGCAAGCTCGGGGGTGACGGCGATCAGCGGCTGATACCCCGCCAGCTGCCGGAGATGACGGTGAAAACTCCCCGCTCCGTATGAAAAGCTGAAGGTGGCAAACCAACCGCCCAGGAGGTTGGTGCCACCGTCGTAGCTGGGAGCGATCACACACCCGCCTCGCTCGAGGGTCGATACCGCCGAGGTGAGCGCGCGGGGGGAGAGCAAGGGAAGATCGGTGTGGCAGATCATCCAGGGGAGGCCCCGGGCGGTGGCGGCCTCCTGGGCAGTGCCGGCGGCTCCGTTAAGTGAAGCCCCCTGGTCGGTGATGGTGGCAAAACCCGAGCCTCGGGCCCAGGCCGCCACCTCCTCGTCGGCCGCCAGCACCAGCGGCTCGACGCCAGCCTCGCTCAAGGCATGCAGGGTGCGGAGCCCCAGTTGCTCGGAGAGGAGCGAGCGGAATCGCGAAGGCACTACTTCCCCGAGGCGCCGCTTGGCGCTGCTGAAAGGCTTGATGGGTACTGCTCCGAGAACCGTCCCCGAGAGAGTCACAACACGAAGTTGGCATCGTCACTGAGGATTGGCAAGATCGCCGGATGAGAGCAGGCGTCTTCATCCCTCAAGGCTGGCGGCTCGATCTGGCCGGGATCCCTCCAGAAGAACATTGGCGGACCATGACCACGGTGGCCACCAAGGCGGAGGCTCTTGGCTACGAGTCGATCTGGGTATACGACCACTTCCACACCGTCCCCGTCGCTACCCAGGAGCCGACCTATGAAGCCTGGACGCTGATGGCGGGGCTGGCGGCAGTCACCCAGCGGGTTCGCTTAGGCCAGATGTGCACCTGCAACTCCTATCGCCCGCCTTCCTACCTGGCCAAGGTGGCGGCGTCGGTCGATGTCATCTCCCGGGGCCGGCTGGAAATGGGGATCGGGGCCGGCTGGTACGAGAAGGAATACCTTGGTTACGGCTACGACTTTCCCCGCCCGTCGGTGCGCATCGGCCAGCTAGCGGAGGGGGTGGAGATCATGAAGCGGATGTGGACCGAGGACGAGGTCTACTTCGACGGCAAGCATTACCAGCTGCGAGGAGCCATCTGCCAACCGAAGCCGGTGCAGAAGCCCCATATCCCTTTCTGGGTGGCGGGCGGCGGCGAGCAACTCACGTTGCGAGTGGCGGCCGAATACGCCTCCTACACCAACTTTGGCGGTGGGTCTCTCGAGGAGTTCACCCATAAGTCGGGGGTCCTCGCCCAACACTGCCGCGAGGCGGGGCGGGATTACGACAGCATCGTGCGTAGCGTCAACTTCAATGTGGTCTGCGCCCCCGATGAGAAGGCGGTCGCCGACCGCCTCGATTGGATCGAGAACCATCATGCAGCGCTGGTGGAGCGGGAACGAGCGGTGCGTTCACGACGGAACTTCGAGGCGATGTCGGGAACGCCGGAACAACTGGTGGAGAAGCTGCGGCCCTGGCTGGCCGCCGGCCTCAGTTACGGGATCTTCTACTTTTCCGAAGCCGCCTACGACCAGAGCGGCATGGAATTGCTCGCCCGCGAGGTGTTGCCCGCCCTCTAGGTGGACCTCAGAGGTTTTGGCGCGCCGGCGCGCCAAAAGGGTTAGGAAGGCAGGACCAGTACTCGGGCCAGTTGGCGGGACTGGGCGACCAGAGTGCCGTCTTCGTTCCAGAGCTCGGCGTCTTCGTCCAAAGTGCCGTTGATAAGAAAGCGGGTATGGACCCGGAGGATGAACCACTCCCCCTGGGGGCGCCCCCGAGTGTGGACGGTGAGTTCTAAGGTCGGGGTCCAGCCAATCAACCCCAAGTTAAAGATGGCCGGGGGGTAGGCGTCGACCAGAAGAGGCAAGGCGAGCAGGGTCGGCTGATAGCCATCGGCGAAGCGGATCTTGCCGGCGAACTCGGCCCGGCCTGGTTGGGGAGTCGTCACCCCGTCGGCCACCTGAGCTTGTTCCGTGGGCAACAGGAACTCGAAGCGTTCGACGATGGGATGAGGTGCCGGCCGCCCCTGCGACGAAACCAGATCGGAAGGGAGATGAGGAGGGGAGCTGAGTAGTTGGGTGGGACCGGACTGGGCGTCGAGGTCGCCGAGGGTGACCATCAACAGCACCTTTTGGCGGTCGCCTTGAGAGAGGGTTGCCCGGGCGGTGGACACGGTCCTTCCCTTCTTGACCATCTCGACTGAAACCATCGTGGGGCCGGGATCGGCGGGGGCGAGGAAGTGGGCCGTGGTGGTGAGTGGTTCCGTCATCCCCGACTCCTCGGCGATGGCACGGAGAACTATCCCCATGAGGTAACCGCCGTTGGGCCGGCCGCCAATCGACCAGCGGTCGGTCACCAGGGCGCGATAGACACCGCTACCTTCGGCGGTGACGGCGGTGTCTTCCTCGAAAGCTGAGGTCACGGCACGATGAGAAGTGGGCAGGGAGCGTGATGGGCCAGCCGGTCAGCTACCGAACCGATCACCATCCTCTCCACCAAGCCCGCTCCCCGCCGGCCAACCACCAGCAGATGCGCTCCCTCCCGTTCGCACAGAGCCATGATCGATGAAGTGGGGTCCCCCAACTCCTCGACCGTCGAGTACTCGACTCCCGTCAGATCGACTTTGGCTTCGACGTCGTCCAGGATTCGTTCCTGCCCCGTAACCAAGGCCTCGGAGAGCGCCGCCGGTGTGGGGGGCTCACCGGTCACTCCCCACCAACCCTCCGGGGGGCGAACCACGGTCATGAGTATTAGGCGAGCTCGATGAGCGCGTGCCAGGGAAGCGGCCAGCGAAGCCGCCCGATCGCTCTGTTCTGAGCCGTCAACTGCGGCCACGATTACCCGAGGAGACCAATCCATGCAGCGAGACTAGGCAGGGCTGATCTTGTTGGCATGTCGCTCGGCGACCACAATTCTCCCGGTGAGCCCCATTAATCGGAAAGTGCTGGTAGCAGAGCCTATCGCCCCGGCAGGGTTGGCGGTACTTGCCGCCGAGTGCCAGGTGGGCGATCTAAGCGGTGCCAGCCGGGAGGACCTGATCGCTGCTTTGGCCGAAGTTCAAGGGCTGGTGGTG
>DATEDX010000039.1:0-2175 GCA_035281425.1 Acidimicrobiia bacterium | reverse complement strand
TGCACCCGCACCTTCGCGGTCGGCTCGCCCACACAAGAGCAAGAGGAAGTGCACGCCGTGGTCTTGGCCGCCCAGCAGGCAGGGATGGCGACGGTGGCGCCGGGGGTGGCCGCCGAAGACGTGGACCGGGAAGCCCGGCAGGTGATCACCGAAGCCGGCTATGGGGAGTATTTCATCCACCGCACCGGCCACGGGATCGGACTAGAAGGACACGAACACCCCTACGTGGTGGAAGGAAACCGAGAGCTTTTGGAAGCAGGGATGTGCTTTTCGATCGAGCCCGGGATTTACCTCCCGGGCCGCTTCGGCGTTCGGATCGAAGACATCGTCACGGTCACCACCGACGGGGTGGAGGCGCTCAACCAGGCCGATCGGTCCCTGCAGGTCGTGTCGTAAGGTTTGGCAGTCGGGTCAGGCTGGGACCAACACTCCCGCCGACGCCATCTCCTCCACAAAGGCGAGTTCCACTCCGTGCCGCGTGGCTTGCTCCCTCCAGGCGGTCCCGGTCGGCCCCGAGGCTAGGGTGCGGATCAGACCTTGTTCGGCGGGAGACAATAAGCGGCGCTGTCCCCGGCCGGTGGTGAGGATCATCGCCACACGATCGTCAATGATCTCCAGGCTGAGACGGACGTCCGGGGCGAGAGCCAGCGACGAGTCTTCCAGAGTCACGGTCTCATGGTCCGGATCGAGGTGGATCACCGGTTCGGGGCGATGGCTGAACATGGCGGCCAAGGCGGTGCGGCGGCTGACCGAGGCGGCCATCCCCAGCTGAGCGACCTGCCGTCGCTCAGCCAGGTCGCTTTCCAGGGTCTCGGGGTCGGCGTGGGCCAGCAGGGCGGCATGGGCCTCGCGGTGGAATCCGGACCGGGCGTCTTTGCGGAGATAGAGCGGCAAAGGGAACGAGCCCAGCCGGCGGAGCAGGACATAGTCGGGGTGAGTATGAGCGTTTCCGGTGGCGAGTCCGATGAATGAGCTCCGGTCGGTATCGGTATAAATACCTCCTACCTCACTCTCCAACTGCTCGTGGGCCCGATGCATCCACCCCTGAACCCGGCGATCGCCGTGATACCAAAGCCTTGCCATCTCCAAGTAGTCGGTATAGGTGTCGGCGTACATAGTCTCGTACCAGTCGCGGATCAGCGGCTCCTGGCTGGGCTCATCCAGACAGGTGTTAACCCCGGCCGCGCACATCTTGGCGTAAAGCACCGCCAGATAGACACCACTGGAGAGGATGGGGTCGACAAAGCAGGCGGCGTCGCCCACGGCAAAGTAGCCCGGACCGGCCATGGAATCGCTGCGGTAGGACCAGTCCTTGATCGTGTAGAACTCACCCGTGTATTGGGAGTTGGAGAGCAGATATTCGAATTCGGCAGAAGCCCGAATCCGCTCCTGGTAGTGGTCTTCCAGGGCCGCTCTGCCTCGGGCTTCGCGGAGCCGATCCCGGTGGGTGACGTAGCCAACGCTGATGAGATCGCCGAAGCCAAGGGGGATGAACCAAAGCCAGCCTGTGTCGAGCATCTTGATGATGATGTTGTTGCGGTCGGTGGGCCGGAGGTCGCCTCCCAATCGGGCGGGAGCAGGATGGCTTCCTTGCCAGTAGCCATAAAGCGCCATGTTCTTGAGCTCTTCTGCGGCTTCCCGATGAGACAGCTTGTTGGCCACTACCGCACCGAGCCCGGAGGCATCGACCACGAACATCGACCGAGCCTCGGCCTCCACGCCATCCTGTTGGAACAGCACGCCGGCCACCCTGCCGTTCTCGAGCAGCACGTCGGTGACTCGAGCCTGCTGGCGGACGTCGACTCCAAGCTCTGAGGCATGGTCCAAGAGGATGGTGTCAAAGACATCCCGCTTGACTTGGTAGGAGGTCGGCCGCCCCGGGATCTCGTCAAAACGGATACACCAAGGATCGGGACTCTCACCCCAGATGAAGCATCCTCCCGACTTGACCGGGAAGCCCGCCGCGTCGAGCTTGGGCTCTAAGCCGATCTCGGCGAGGATGTCGATCGTCGAGGCGATCATCGACTCGCCGATGTGGTGCCTAGGGAAGCGCTCTCTCTCAAGCAGGAGCACCTTACGTCCCATCTTCGCTAGGAACCCGGCGGTGGTGGAGCCGGCCGGCCCGCCCCCAATGACAATTACGTCAACCTGAATCATGGCCTGTCCCTCCTTGGC
>DATEDX010000038.1:0-18014 GCA_035281425.1 Acidimicrobiia bacterium | reverse complement strand
CAACCGACCAGTCGAGTCCGGTGATGGTCAGGTTCTCCCCGGCCGCGCCGGGGAAGATTGGGTGGCCCTCACGTTGCATCTCTTGAATGACCTCGAGGGAGAAGAGGCACAGGGCGGCGTCGGGTCCCCCGTGATGCACCCGGTCGTTGTGCCCATCTCCCACCATGCCGTTGACCGTCACTTCACCAGAGGCGATCGGCGCCTTGGGAACTCCACCGGGGGAGGTATTGATCTGGTGGATGAGACCCCTCACGTCAGGATTTCGTGGGGGAGGGGGAACCAGCGCAACCGTTCCGCCTCGTCGTCGAGGAGGTCGGTGGCATCACCGGCCAGGGTGGCCCCGGTGAGGAGAATGGTCTTGGCCTCAGTCAGGTAGTCCTCGTAGGAGTCGGCGGTGGCGGTCATCCGTCCGCTGGGCAGGTGGGGGCCGTCTTCGGCGTATTCGACTTCATGCAGGGAGAGGGGCGGCCGGGGCAGTCCCAACCGGTGGCGCCAGAGGGCGGTCGAGGCCTCGAAGCGGTAGTGGGGCAGCAGCTTCCATCCGTGGTCGGCGACCTGATGAACCGCGGCCAGGATGTACTCGAACTCGGCTTCACTGATGAAGTAGTTGAAGTTGACCCGCACCCATCCCGGCTTGATCACCTCACAACCTTTCCCGATCTGCACCTCCAGCTGCTCGCTGGTACCAGAGTCGATCCCTAGTAGACGGTGACCGTATGGTCCGGCGCAAGAACACCCGCCTCGGGCCTGCACTCCGAAGAGGTCATTGAGCAGCGCCACCACGAAGTTGTGATGGAGGTAACGGTCCCCAAAACGGACCACAAACGAGACGATGGAGAGGCGTTCGGCCGCCGGGTTGCCCAAAATCTGGAGGTGAGGGTTGGCCCCCCATGAGGCGATGGCACGACGGATGAAGGCATCCTCCCGGCGGCGGATCTCGGCTACCCCTACCGCCTCCTTCAACTGGAAGACCAGGCCGGCGCGGATCGACTCGACAATGGCCGGGGTGCCCCCCTCCTCGCGGTGTTCGGGGTCGGCGAGATAGTGGTGCTTGCGTTCATTGACATAGGTGACCGTTCCTCCTCCCGGCACCGACGGCACCCGGTTGGAGAGAAGGTCTTTTCGTACCACCAATACTCCCGGGGTGCCGGGGCCGCCGATGAACTTGTGGGGAGAGATGAAAACGGCATCTTTGTAGTCGAGGTTGCCGTCCTCATCCGAGCGCATGTCGATGCCGACGTAGGGAGCGGCGGCCGCAAAGTCCCAGAAGGAGAGGGCCCCGTAGTGGTGGAGCAATTGCGACACCGCCGACGTGTCGGTGATGATCCCGGTGACGTTGGAAGCTGCTGAAAACGAACCGATCCGGAGTGGTCGGTGCCGGTAAGCGATCAGCTGCCGTTCGAGGTCGGCCAGGTCGACATGGCCATCTGAGTCTTCGGCGATCTCGATGACCTCGGCGATCGATTCCCGCCACGGCAGTTCGTTGGAGTGATGTTCGTACGGTCCCACGAACACCACCGGCCGTTCCTCCGCCGGGATCCGGTCCGACAGTCCGAAACGATCGTCGAGCGATGCCGGGATTCTGATCCCAAGGATGGAAACAAGGCGGTCGACGGCTCCGGTGGAGCCCGACCCGGTGAAGATGACGGCATGTTGGGGTCCGCCCCCCACCGCCTCACGGATGATGGCGCGGGCGTCTTCTCGGAATCGGGTGGTCTGTAAACCGGTGCCGGAGGTTTCGGTGTGGGTGTTGGCATAGAAGGGGAGGACCACCTCCCGTATGAAGTCTTCGATGAAGGAGAGGGACCGGCCCGAGGCCGTGTAGTCGGCATAGGTGACTCGGCGAACCCCGTAAGGAGTGACGATGGCGGTGTCCGCTCCGATCACCGAAGAGCGGATGGCTTCGATCAGCCGCTCGGCCGATGGCATCCCCCCAGGCTAATTGGTCAGGGCTGGTGAGGGTCGGGCGGCGGGGAAAGCGGGGAGGGATCGGATGTTGAGGGACCGCCTGAGGCGGGGTCGGGGAAGGAACGGTTGGATGGTGGGGCAACGGGCCTTACCGCGCTGGCTCGAGTGGAGCCGAAGGCCTGGAGGGCGAAGAGGATGAGGATGAGGGGGGCGAAGACATATCCCTGGCGATACATGAACCACCCGGCTACTCCGGCCACGATCAGGCCGATGGTGCCGGCCAGCATCCGTCCCCGTTGCGGCATCCACTTCTCGAGCAGTTCCGAGAGGATGTGCCACCCGTCAAGGCCTCCGATCGGCAGCCAATTGATGAGACCCCAGACGATGGTCACCCAGATGAACGCTCCCAGAAAGAACACCCCCCAGCGACCTTCTGCCACCGCGTTACCCAAGAAGACCTGGAAGGGACTGGGGATGAGCTGGGAAGCGTCGGGCCCGAAGAGGCCGATCCGGACGAGCAGGAACAAAAGGCCGGCCACGACAAACCCGAGCCCCGCCCCGGCGGCGGCGATGGCGATCTTCTTGCTCCAGCTGACCCGTCCTTCCGGGTCGATCCAGCTGGTCGCCCCTCCCAAACCGTGGAGGGTGATCTGCTGAACCACTCCGCCCGCCGCCCGAACGGCGTAGGCGTGCCCCAATTCGTGGACCAGTATGGAGGCGAAGGCGGCGGCGATAAAGGAGACGATGACGGGTAGCGGAGCGTTGAGCAGGAATACGCCGAGGATCAAAAAGGTGGGACTGACGCTGACGGGGAACCCGGAGACGCGGAAGCGAAGCACCGGGTGCAGGGTAGGCCGGCGTCGCCACTCTCACGTGTCCCGCCTTGACTAACTTGCCGAGGTTGAGCGATGAGACCACGGTTGAGATCGGCGGGGAGTCGGTCCGTGTCACCAGCCCCGGAAAGCTTCTCTTCCCCCACCAGGGTTGGACCAAGTTCGACGTGGTCGAACATTTCCTGGTGGTTGTAGAAGGCGCCTTGAGGGGCATCTATGGACGGCCCACCATGCTCAAGAGATACATGGAGAGCGTCGAGGTCGACCCTATCTATCACAAGCGGGCGGAGAAGAACTCGCCCTTCGAGACGGTGGCCATCACGTTCCCTTCGCAACGCCCCGGGGTGATGAACGTTCCTCGAACCCCCGCCGATGTGCTCCGGCTGGTGCAGCGCGGGTGCCTTGACTTCCATCCCTGGCCGGTGCGGGCCGAAGACATCGATCATCCCGATGAGCTCCGAATCGATTTCGATCCCACTCCCGGCTTCGACTTCGATCATGTCAAGAAGGCAGTGTTGGAGGCCAAGGCTTTGCTTGACGAAGTGGGGCTGGTCGGCTGGCCCAAGACCTCGGGTAGCCGCGGCATCCACGTCTATGTGCGCATCTTCCCGGAGTGGGACTTCTACCAGTGCCGCCGGGCGGTCCTGGCGCTAGCCCGTGAACTGGAGCGGCGCCGGCCCGATCTCATCACCACCAAGTGGTGGAAGGAGGAGAGGCGGGGGGTCTTTATCGACTTCAACCAGATGGCCCGCGACAAAACCGTGTCATCGGCCTACGGTGTCCGTCCCACCGGATTCGTTTCTTCACCGCTCCGCTGGGAAGAGGTGGGCGACGTAAGCATCGAGGACTTCCCTCTCGACACCTATCGGGACAGATACCTGAAGATGGGAGACCTCACCGCCGGGATTGACGACGCCCCCGGCCGCATCGACCCGCTGCTTCGGTGGGTGGCCCGCGACGAAGCCGACGGCATCGGTGACGCCCCCTGGCCACCCCACTATCCCAAGATGCCGGGCGAACCTCCCCGGGTGCAACCATCCAAGAGGCGTTCGGAGCCCTAAGCCCACTCCTGCGCGGATTTTTCCGTCGCTACGACGGAAAAATCGACACAGGAGAGCCGGGGACTGCTACCTGTGCAGGTTTTTCCGTGTCTGCGACGGAAAAATCGACACAGTCGTTAGCCGACGACCTCGGTGAAGCCAACTCCGGCGGGGCGCTCCAGCTGCTCCATGGTGCAGTCCCGGGGGTCTTTGTCGGGGCGCCAGCGATGGAAGCGGGTGGCATGACGAAACCGGCCCTCCTCCAACTGGTCGTAGCTGATCTCAACCACCACCCCTGGTTCCACCGCCACCCAAGAGAGGTCCTTGTCACCCGTCCAACGGCTGATGCCGCCGGGCGCCCTTGCCTCCTCACCGAATGAGGACTCGCGGCGTAACTCCTGGAAGCGGTCGAAGATGGCGGCGCGGTCGGCGTCACCGAAGCCGGAACAGTGGCCGATGAAGTGAAGCTCACCCTGGTCGTTGTAGAGACCTAGAAGTAGTGAGCCGATCTTGCCCTTCTCCTTGTGTTCCCGATATCCCCCCACGACGCAGTCGGCCGTTCTCCGATGCTTGATCTTGATCATGGCCCGCTTACCGTGGACATACCCCTGTTGAAGTGGCTTGGCGATGATCCCGTCACAGCCAGCCGATTCGAACTCGTCGAACCAGGCCTGGGCCTGCTTCTCATCGGTGGTGGAGGGGGTGAGGTTCCAGGGATGGGTGAGAGTGCCTGCAAAATCGGCTAAAAGCTCCCGGCGCTCGCTGAAGGGTCGGGACCGGAGGTCCTCGCCCCGCAGCGCCAGCAGATCGAAGGCCACCAGCTGCGCTGGAGTCTGTTGGGAGAGGAGCTTGATGCGGCTTTCCGCGGGATGGATCCGCTGCTGGAGGGCGTCGAACTCGGTGACGTTGTCGATCACCACTACCACCTCGCCGTCCACCACCGTCCCCTCCGGGAGTCGTGACAGCGGCTCAGTCAGTTCGGGAAAGTAGCGGAGGAGCGGGCGCTGGTTGCGAGAGTCGAGGCGGGGCTCGGCACCTCCCCAGGACATGGCCCGGAACCCGTCCCATTTGGGCTCATAGGCGAACTCACCGCGCGGCCACACCTCCATCACCTTGGCTTCCATGGTTTCGATGGGAGGGGGGAAAGGCCAGCTCATCGCCCCACGCTACCGCGACTCGGGCCGATTCCTCCGCCGGCGTTCTAGGCTTGCCGGCCGATGGCAATTGATATCGCCGGCTTCGTAACCGACCTCAAAGACCATGCCATCGAGCATGGCTTTCACGTCCACGACGAGCGTCACTACATGGAGACTTATTCCCTTCGTCAATCCTGGGAGGTGGACCTCCATCCCGAAGACGCCTGTGGTGGCCCCCTCGACCTCCACATCAGTTTGGACGTCGAGCCCCGGGTCCTGCTTTCGCTCCAGGATCGAATCGACGAGATGGGCGACGACTGGGAGGAACCTGAAGATCTCTACCGTCTCAACCTCTTCTTCAACTGGTCGATCCTCCCCAAGCTCACCTCCCCACCCGATCTCTTGGTGCTGGGCACCGATCTAGCTGGGGTAGGGGGCGTGGAGCTCCCCATCGAAGTCGCCGCCATCGACACCATCGCCTCGGTCACCGACGCTCCCGAGCGGAGCCTGCAAGTGGTTGGTAAGTGCCAGGTCTCGCTGGTGGATGTGTTCATGGCTCGTGAGCAGCTCTGTGATGAGTTGGACCGGGCCAAAGCCGTCTCCGAGTACCTCCTCGATCGGGTCACCGGCTGGCTGGAGTTGCCCGGCTAGGTCCGGGCGGACTACGGCTCTACTGACGTCTCCTTGGGTGGTCACCGAAGGCGAAGTGACGGCTGGCAGCCGGGGGTGGTGGGGCTTTACCCGCCAGGCCGAAATCGGGCTCCGAGCACCATCTTTGGCGGGTGGGCCCCGCTCTCAGCGTTCTTCGGTGGATCAGCCCCGGATTCGGGGCCAGCATGCCAAAGGTCGCTGTGAGCGAGGCTGGACCGCCAAAGAATCCGAAGCGGGACCAGCTCCTAACCTCGAGCTCGCGATCCGGGTTCAAGCTGGGGAGCCAACTCGATCGCTGATATCTCGTCGAGACCCTGCGACAGTCCTGTCAGACAAGACCCACGGAGATGCCAGGAGCCCAACTTTACCGTTGGGGTCTAGATCACCGGACCGGTGGATCCGCCCAATACCAGCTCGGGCTGGAAGAGGTGCAGTCCGCCCCCCGACCGACCCTGGATCTGTTCCAGCAGCAACTCGGCCACTGTCCCCGCCATTCTCCCCAAAGGCTGGCGAAGGGTGGTGAGCGGGGGATCGGTGTAGCCGGTGATGGAGGTGCCATCGAAGCCCACCACCGAAACCTCGACAGGAACATCCCGACCCCAAGCCCGGATGCCGGCGATGGCACCGATCGCCATCAGGTCACCGCCGGTGACCACCGCGGTAGCTCCTGCTTCGAGCAGCTTGGCCACCCCGGCCCTCCCTCCCTCGATGTTGAACAGGGTCTCTGAGATCAACTCGTCGGCAGCGGGGACACCTTTGTCGCGGTGGCCCTGCCGCCACCCCTCGATGAGGAGCTCGGCGCTCCAGTAGCGGCGCGGTCCGACCAGGGCCCCGATCCGGCGGTGGCCGAGGTCGATGAGATAACGGACCGCGTGAGTTCCGGCACTGATCATGTCGACGGAGACCGCGGGGAGAGGGCAGTGCCTCCCCATGCCGTTGACCAGCACCACGGGTAGGCCCTTGTTGCGAAGGATCTCGTACGGAGTGAAGTCGAGGCTGACCTGGCTGTAACGACCGTTGATCACCACCACTCCGGCGGCGTCGGTGTCGAGCAGATGGTCGAGATAGTCCTGCTCGTTGGCGGTCTCGGCGGTGGAGGGGCAGATCATGGCCAGCAACCCGTTGCGGACCAACCGCGACTCGATGGCCTCGGCCAGCGCCGGGAAAATGGGGTTGGCCAGCTCGGGGGTGATGATCCCGACAACGCCCGAGCCGGACCCGGCCGGCATCTCCTGATATCCCAATTCAGCGGCGGCATCGAGCACCTGGCGGCGGGTATCGGCCGCCACCCCCGGTTTGCCGTTGAGAACTCGGCTGACTGTGGCCAGTGACAATCCGGTGATCCGGGCCAGCTGGTGAAGCTTGGGGCGCATAGGGGCGAGGATAACCACCCCACCGCAAATCTCCGCAAATTTCTCGCAAATTTGTTGCAAGGGTCCTTCGACCCTGGTTAGATAGCCCGACCTGTTCTAAACAGGTTTTCAAATCGACTAGCAGGAGGATGGATTGTGAAGCGACGCTACATGTCGCTGCTCGGGGTGATCGCGCTGGTACTCGCTGCATGCGGCGGTGGCGGCACGACCACTACGACCGCGGTGGAAACCACGACCACCACCGCGGCAGTTAGCACCACCACTACGGCACAGGAGACCACATCCACGACCAGTGGGGAGGAGACCACCACCACCACTGCCGCGGTGAGGGCCGATGCCGACTTGGTGATTTGGGCCGACGACACTCGCGCCCCGGTCATCACTCCCTTCGCTGAGCAGTTCGCCGCCGACAATGGCATCACCGTTGCGGTTCAGGAGTTGGCCTTCGGAGACATCCGGGACCGCCTGATCGTGGCGGGGCCGGCCGGGGAAGGACCTGACATCATCATCGGTGCTCATGACTGGCTCGGCCAGCTGGTCGCGGCCGGTGCCGTCGCACCGCTCGACGTCAGCTCCGTGGAGGACCAGTTCAGCGAAGCCGCCTTATCGGCCTTCAACTACGAGGGTCAGATCTATGGGTTGCCTTATGCCGTAGAGAACATTGCGCTCGTTCGCAACACCGATCTCGTCCCCGAGGCGCCCGAGACCTTCGAGGAGGTCGTCGACATCGGTCTGCAGCTGACCGAAGACGGGACAGTGGATACTCCTCTTGCACTGCAGGAGAACGGCAATGGAGATCCCTTCCACAACTACCCAATCGTGACCGCCTTTGGCGGCTACGTATTCGGTCGTAACGCCGACGGGAGCTACAACCCGGATGACCTCGGGATCGACAGTGAAGGGAGCTTGGCCGCAGCTCAGTATTTCGGGGAGCTATCCGACCAGGGTGTGGTCAACGTCGACATCACCTACGACATCATGATTGAGAAGTTCAGCACGGGTATGGCGCCATTTGCCATTACTGGTCCTTGGGCTCTCGCCAGCTTCGAAGGCGTGAACTATGTAGTCGAACCGATTCCACCGCTGCAGGGTGGGACGCCCCAGCCCTTCATCGGCGTGCAGGGATTCATGGTCTCGGCGTTCGCTGAGAACCCTCTCTTTGCCTCCACGTTCGTCCTCGACTTCATGGCCACGGAGGAAGCGCAGCTAGCCCTGTTTGAGGCCGGCGGCCGTCCCCCAGCTCACCTGGGGGCTTTCGAACAGGTGGCAGCCGCTGATCCCAACATCGAAGGCTTCGGGCTCGCCGGGCAGGAGGGCTACCCCATGCCAGCCATCCCCGAGATGGGCTCGGTCTGGCAGGCCTGGACCGACGCCTACGAACTGATCTTCACCGGAGGTGATCCTGAGGAAGCGTTTCGGAATGCTGCCAGCCAGATCCGGACGCTGATCGAAGGCTGACGCCAGGTGGACCGTCCGAACCAGGGCACACCTAGCCCAGCGTCCGGCTCTACAGAAAGGCGCCGGGAGACTTCCTCCCGGCGCCTTTCCTTCACCTGGCCGTTGGTTCTAAAGCTGGTGTTCCTCGGAGGGGTCAACGCAATCGCGGTTTCCAGTTTGCCGGTGATGGTCAGCCAGCGCTTCTGGCCGGGCATCGTCACGGTGGTGGTGGTGACCTTGGCGCTCGACTACGCCTACCTCAGCAAGAGGGCCATCCCCGCCAAGTTCCTTATCCCCGGCACTGTGTTCGCTTTGGTATTCCAGGTCTACCCCGTCGTGTACTCCGCGTACACGGCCTTCACCAACTTCTCAACCACCAACCGGCTCACGTTCGAACAAGCGCTAACTCAATTCACATCCAGGACGTCATCTGTTCCCGGAGCCACCAGATACGACCTCACCATTCTCGCCGCGGACGATGGCGAGGGAGACCTGGCCTTCTTCCTCATTGACGATGCCGGGAACAGGTTGCTTGGTACCTCCGAGGGTCTTACCCCCGTGAACGAAGACGAGGTCGTCACCGACGAAGACGGGGACATCGTCAGCGTCGGGGGATTTGTTGCTCTCAACATACGCCAGATAGCTGATCGCCAGCATGAGGTGCTCGAGGAGTTCGAAGTACCGGCCCCAGTGGGTTCCATTAAGGCGGTCACGGTTACTTCGGCGGCAGCTTATGAGCGCCTTTACAGCTATGACCCAGACACGGGGGTCCTCACCGACAACGAAACCGGGACACGATATGAACAGGTGAGTGGCTCCTTCCGATCGGACGAAGGCGAGTCCCTTCAACCCGGATGGAGGACCGTGGTGGGGCTTGCCAACTTCACCCGCATATTCACTTCCGAAGCGATTCGGGGCCCGTTTGTGCGGGTCTTTGTCTGGAACTTCGCCTTTGCAGTTCTTTCGGTGGTGACGACGTTCGCGGTGGGGCTGGCATTGGCCCTGGCTCTCAACCATCCCACCATGAGGGGCCGTAGGGTTTACCGATCCCTGCTCATCCTGCCCTATGCCTTGCCCAGTTTCATGACCGCCTTGATCTGGGCGGGGATGTTCAATCAAGACTTCGGCGTCATCAACCGAGCGCTCGGGGCCAGTATCCCCTGGCTGCGCGACCCCACTATGGCCAAGGTCTCGATCCTGATAGTCAACCTTTGGCTGGGATTCCCCTACATGTTCCTGATCTCGACCGGGGCACTGCAGGCCATTCCTGATGAGCTGAAGGAAGCCGCCTATGTCGACGGAGCCAATCCCCGCCAAGCTTTTCGCTCGGTGACTTTCCCCCTCCTACTTGTGGCACTGGCTCCTCTACTCATTGCTTCTTTCGCCTTCAACTTCAATAACTTCAACATCATCTACCTGCTCAATGGCGGAGGCCCTCCGATTGAGGGAGCGCAGACTCCCGCCGGGCATACCGACATCCTCATCAGCTATACCTACCGGCTTGCTTTTGAGTCGGGCCGGGGAGCGGACTTCGGCTTCGCTTCGGCGATCGCCATCATCATCTTCCTCCTGGTGGCGACGATCAGCGGCCTTTCATTCCGGCGGACCAGAGTCTTGGAGGAGGTCTCGTAATGGCGGTGGAGGCAGTCAAAGTAAGGGGAACCAGCGGAGTCGTCATTGGCGGCCAGCGGCCCGGAAGCCGTTGGGTCCGGGGCACGGGATGGCGTCATGTGGTGGCCTGGCTGGCGTTGGCCTTCGCGGTGTTTCCCGTTCTCTGGATACTCTCCGCCTCGGTTAATCCCATCGGCACGCTGGTCTCCCAGCGACTAGTGCCTTCTAGCATTTCCTTCGACAACTATCGGGAACTGTTGGCGGGAGACGTTCCCTACCTGTCGTGGTTCCGTAACACCGTGGTCATCGCCGGGGTGGCGTCGCTGGGGAACACCATGCTTTCCGCGTTTGCCGCTTATGCCTTCTCGCGCATGCGGTTCCGGGGCAGACGTACCGGGCTATTGGCGGTCCTCCTGGTCCAAATGTTCCCCCAGACCCTGGCCTTCGTCGCCATCTTCCTCATCATGGCCAACATCGGAGACGTGTTTCCGGCGATAGGGCTCGGCTCTCAGTTAGGCCTCATCCTGGTATATCTGGGAGGCGCCATGGGTGTCAACACCTGGCTGATGAAGGGCTTCTTTGACACCATCCCGGTTGACCTTGATGAGTCCGCCCGGATCGATGGTTGCACCCACAATCAGGTCTTTTTCCGAATCATTTTCCCGTTGGTGGCTCCCATCCTGGCGGTGGTCTTTCTTCTTTCCTTCATCTTCTTGATCAACGACTTCGTCCTTGCGTCCGCGGTGTTGGGGCAGGGGAGTCCGGACAAGTTCACGTTGGCGGTAGGCCTCTATCGCTACCTGAGCGACCAGTTCAACCTTCGATGGGGTCCGTTCGCGGCAGGTGCCATCATCGCCGGGGTACCCGTAATACTTCTGTTCCAGTTCCTCCAGCGCTTCATCGTTTCAGGCCTTACTCAGGGTGCCGTCAAGGGTTAGCCGCCCCCGATCCTTTCCCGACGACCTGGGGGTCTATGGACTCCCCGGCGATGTTTCCCCCTGGGACATTCGCTTTGAGCCCGACGACCGTGCGTTTCTCGACCGGCTTGCCGACGGCAGGTACCGGCTGCGGGTATGGACCGAGCCGGGGTTGTCCGATGCGATGGTGGTGATGCGGCGCGACCGGGTTGTGAAGGGCTACCCACTGGAATTGGTGGCCCACACCCTGCGCTTCGACTTTTGGGAGGGCACCTTGCCCTTGAACCCCGGGGACAGCTACTCGTTCGCCTTTCATGCTCCGAGCGGTCAGCCGGTTTACCGAGTCCGGGCGGGCGTGTCGGCCGCGGTAGAACGTCTCGATCGCTTCACCCTTCCCGACCTCACCCCCATGTCGATTCCGGCCTGGGTGCAGGGGGCGGTGATCTACCAGATCTTCCCCGATCGTTTTGCCAACGGCGATCCCAGCCTCAATCCCCCTAACACCGACCCGTGGGGCTCACCCCCTCACAGCCGGCGGTTCCAGGGAGGAGATCTCTACGGCATCACCTCCCACCTCGACCACCTGACCGATCTGGGGATCGATCTCATCTATCTCAACCCGATCTTCTCTTCCCCCTCCAATCATCGCTACGACGCCATCGACTATCTCCAGGTCGATCGTGTCCTCGGCGGCAACGAGGCCCTCGATGAACTGGTCAAGACCGCCCACGACCGCGGTCTCCGTCTGATCCTCGACGCCTCCCTCAACCACACCCATCCGCTCTTCTTCGCGTTTCAGGATCTACTGCGTCATGGCCGGGACTCTCCTTACCGGGAATGGTTCGTGGTCCATGACTGGCCGCTCCGGATCAAGGTCCGTCCTCCCCTCCGGGGCTGGCAGAAGGATTGGCTCCCGGTGTGGGCGGCAGAGACGGGTTTGGAAGTCGAAGAGGTCTCGGATCCGGGTCCACCCCTGGAGACGACTTATGAGTCTTGGTTTGGGGTTCCCTCCATGCCCCGCATCAACCTGGCTCATCCACCCGCCCGCCAGTTCATGCTCGACGTTTCCGCCACCTGGATACGGGAAACGGGTATCGACGGCTGGCGGATGGACGTGGCCCGTTACGTCGACTTCGACTTCTGGGTCGATTTCCGCCGGGTGGTGCGGGAGGCCAATCCTGAGGCCTACCTGATCGGAGAGTTCATGGGAGATGCCGGGCCCTGGCTGCAGGGCGACCGCTTCGACGCCACCATGAACTACACCTTCCGCGACATCGCCGTCCGCTTCCTGGCTCGGTCCGAAATCGACGCCGCCGCCGCCACCGACGCCTTAGCCCGGTTGTGGGCTCAATATGCCTGGCCGGTCACCCTCGCCAATCAAAACCTGATCGGCAGTCACGACCGGCCCCGCTTCCTGACAGTGGCGGGGGGAGAGGTGTGGAGGCTGCGGCTGGCCACGGCCCTGCAGATGACCTTCCCCGGTGCCCCCGGGATCTACTTCGGGGACGAGGTCGGAATGGAAGGGGAGGACGATCCCGGGTGCCGGGGCGCTTTCCCCTGGGACGTCGATCCGGCCACCCATGAGGTCTTCCGTACCATCGCCGAACTGGCTTCGCTGCGACGCCGTCATCCCACCCTGGTCTCGGGCGAATGGCGACCCCTTCCTTCCACCGGCGACCTCCTCGCCTTTGAGAGAAGCTCTTCGAAAGAGCGGTTGGGTGTCTACCTCAACCGAGGTGCCCGGCGCCGGCTCCGATTGCCCGGCAAGCCCAAGCTCTTGTTTGGCGGAGCCCAATTGGTGGGAAATGAGCTGACGCTGTCCCCACGCCAAGCGGCCATTGTCCGGTGGCGGCGATGAGGCGGGGGCTGCTCGTCGCGGTGGCGGCCTTGGCCAGTGTCGCCTGTACGAGGTCCACCTCCGACACCACCATTGTCACCGCCCCGCCGACCTCCACTGCAGCTGCCCGCCCAGATCCCCAGTTCTATCTCAACCTCATCTGGCACCAGCATCAGCCCCGCTATCCCCTGCTCGAGGACGGGACCGTTTCCCGTCCTTGGGTGCGGGTCCATGCCACCAAGGACTACTACGACATGGCCGCTTTAGTGGCCGAGTATCCGGAGGTGAAGGTGACCTTCAACCTCACTCCGGTTCTGTTGCTGCAATTGGAGGAACTGGCCGCGGGTAGGAAGGACGCTTACTGGGCCCTGACCGAGGTCGCCGCCGCCGAGCTCGACGACGATCAACGCGCCTTCATCGAGGCGCGCTTTTTCGATGTCAACCCCGGGATCATCGACCGTTTCCCTCGTTACGTGGAGCTGGCCGGGCAGCGGGGGGAGGGCTTTACCAACGATGAACTTCGCGACCTGCAGGTCCTGTTCAACCTGGCCTGGACCGACCCAAGCTTCCTCGCCCAGGAGCCGCTGGCCTCTCTGGTTGCTAAAGGAGAAGGGTTCACCGAAGCCGACAAGGCAGTGGTGCTGGGCGAACATCAGCGGATCCTGGCCGAGGTCATCCCTCTTCATGCCCGGTTATGGAACGAAGGGAGAATCGAGGTCACCACCACCCCCTTGGGCCATCCCATCCTTCCCTTACTGGCGGATACGAATCAGGCGGCGGTGGGCGACCCCGCCGCCCTCCTTCCCGCCAACCGTTACCGGCAGGTACCGGATGCGGAAGCGCACGTGACCGTCGGTCTCAATGAAGCCGAGCGGCTCCTCGGACAGAGACCGCAGGGAATGTGGCCAGGCGAGGGCGCGGTGGCGCACCTGGTTATGTGGCTGTTCTCTAAGAATGCCATCCAATGGGTCGCTAGCGGCGAGGAAGTCCTGGCCCAAACGCACGCCATCGGTTCCTTCTCGCGTAACGAACAGGACCTGGTCAGCGAAGCCGATCTCCTCTACCGACCGTGGAGCGCTCGAGTTCTCAATCGAGATCCGGTGGCGATGTTCTTCCGCGACGGGTTGCTATCAGATCTCATTGGGTTCGAGTACTCGGGCTCTCCGGCGGATGCTGCCGCCGACGACTTCATGGAACGGCTGCAGGCGATCCGGGATTCGCTCGATGTCGAGGAGGCACATGCCGCCGGCCGGCCGTACGTGGTGTCGGTCATCCTCGACGGCGAAAACGCCTGGGAGCATTACCAAAACGACGGGATCGACTTCTTGCGGGCGCTCTACCAGCGTCTCAACGATGCGGACTGGATCGGGACCATCACCCCCACCGACTACCTGGAGCGGTTCGGGGAGCCGGAGGCACTACCGGGAGAGGTGTGGCCGGGGGCTTGGTTCCAGGCCAACTTCGCCACCTGGATCGGAGAGGAGGAAGAGGCCACCGCCTGGGACTATCTCTTCCAGGTGCGCCAGGATCTGGCCGCGGCGGAGGGTCAACCTGGCTATGAGGAGGCCTACCGGCAGATGCTCTTCGCCGAGGGCTCCGACTGGTTCTGGTGGTACGGCTCCGATCAGGAATCGGGCGACGACGGATACTTCGATGCCGCCTACCGGGATCTGCTCGGCACCGTCTACGACGCCCTCGGAGAGCAGCGGCCTTCCTTTCTCTCGGTACCGATCATCCCCGAGACTCCGGTGGCCTCCACCCGGGAGCCGGAAGGACTCGTCACCATCGAGATCGACGGCGATTTCTCGGACTGGGAGCAGGCGGGACTTTACGAGCTGCCCGATGAGCTTCAGTACGGATTTGACCGGGAGAACCTCTACCTTCGCTATCGCCCGGAGGCAGGTGCCAACTTCGCCGTCTACCTGGGTGCGCCCACCGGTGCTAAGGAGGGGTTGGTAGATGTTGCCGGGGGAGGGTCTATCCCGCTCGGCTTCGGCTGGACCCACCGGCTAGTGGGTTGTGAGCTGCTCTCTGTGGAATCGGAATCAGTCGAAATTCCCTGCGTCGTAGTGGAGGGCGATCTCGAGGCAGCGATTCCTCTGGAGTCGCTGGGTCCGCTCCAGCCCGGGGACAGGGTGCTCGCCAAGGTGGAGTCCGGACTTTTGAGTCCCAGTGCGGGACCGATGGCATTTCAGGTGCCGGACATCTCCAACGTGGCCGTTTTCATGGAGGTCGCAGACCCGGTGGGAGACGATCACGGCCCCGGCACCTACACCTACCCCTCTGACGCCGTCTTCACTCCCGGAAGCTACGACCTGGAAGGTTTCAGCGTGGGTACCGAAGGTGAACAATTGGTGGTGACCTTCGACGTGGTGGCTCCGGTTCTCAACCCCTGGGGATCGCCCCGCAACCTATCTATCCAGACCTTCGACCTCTACATCGACACCGACCCCGGTGCCCCGACCGGTAGCCGCCGTCTCATCGATGGCCGCAACGCCGCCCTCGCCGAGGGATCGGGCTGGGAGTACGGGATCACCGTGGAGGGCTGGGAGCCGGCGATCTACCTGGCCACCGGCGACGGCGCTGTCGAGGAGACTCGCCCCTCCTTCGACGTAGTCGTGTTCGGAAACGAAGGCCGGGTGGTGGTGCGGATCCCATTGTCGTTGCTGGGCTCCGGTGACCCCACGGGATGGGGATACGCGGCGATGGTCATGAGCCAGGAGGGATTTCCCTCGACCGGGGTGCGGCGGGTCCGCGATGTCGAGAGCACTGGCCAGCAGTGGCGGTTGGGTGGGGGGCCCAACGACGCCAACCACACCCGGATTATCGACTTGATCTGGCCCGAGCCCGGCCAACAGGAGTCGCTGCTCTCCGACTACCCCCCGGCCGGGTCGCTCGAAGGACTCACCCCCGACGAGTTTCCTCAGTTAACCCTGCTGCTCCCCTGACTGCGTGTCGGGTCTACGGGTCTCCTGTTTCCTGACCTAGTGTCCTCACCCTTCGGGATACTCCCCGCCCAACGTCGGCCCCTGGGGAGCCTGGGCCCGGATAAGTCGGACCCCCCTCCCCCCTTCGGGGTACTCACCCCAACGTCGGCCCTGGCGGGCCTCCTGGGGGTAGAAGCGCTTTCTCCCCCAGGAGCGAAGCGACCTTTCTCCCCCAGGAGCGAAGCGATCTTCCTCCCCCAGGAGCGAAGCGACGCTGGGGGAGGTGGCGCCGAAGCGACAGAGGGGGTCCTGGAGAGGGTGGCGCCGAAGGCGACGGAGGGGGTCCTGGGGAGGGTGGCGCCGAAGGCGACGGAGGGGTCCTGGGGAGGTGGCCCCGGGGGGGCTGAGGGACACCGGTCAGAAGGGTAGGCCCACCGCTTGGGTGAGGAAACGCAGGTAGGGGACCGCACTCCGGCACATAGCGGCATATTCGCTGAGGAACCCGGGGGCGATGACCTGGTCGTCGTCGAGGTGGGTCCCGGCGATGAAGTCTTTCCGCTTCAGGTCTTCGATTAGAGGGTGGTCGGGGTCGAAGCCTTGGGGAACTCGGGTGAGGGACTCGCCGTTGGGCGACCAGGTGGCAAGGAAGGCCTTCCCGTAAGCGGCCCGTTTCCACCCGCTGGGATCGCCGGCAATGGCCTCCCTAAGCCGGCGGGCCATCGCCGTCTCTGGGTGCCATAGACCAACGCCGGCATACGAAGCCGCAGGCTCGACATGCAGATAGAGACCTGGGGCGTGTACGCCGTACCCGGCCTCGTGGCCAAAGCGCATGGCCAGGTGAGTCTTGTAAGGGGTCTTGTCTTTGGAGAATCTGGTATCGCGGTAGATGCGAAAGAGGGATCCACCCTGGGGACGGGGATCGGCCACCAGATGTGGCGAGATCTTGGCCAGCTTCGGTGCGAAGTCACTAATGAATTGGAGGGCCGGCTCCTGGACCTCCGTCTGGAATCGTGCCTTGTTGGCCTGAAACCAATCGCGATGGTTGTTGGCCGCCAGGTCTCGGAGGAACTCCAAGGTCGTTGAGGTGAAGTAGGTAGACATGGCAGTTGGTATACGCGCCGCGGGGCTCGATGTCGAGAGGGTTGTCTCGGAGACGGAAGACGGCAGCCGAACGAGCACGGAGGGTTGCTGGCTCCGCACCGACGTGCTGTCGGGGACACGGACGTTTACGTTCCTGGCCGTGTCGACGCCTGCACCAATCGGGGTACTGCTGCTCCAGCTCGGGACCCCGGACTCGACTTCGGTGGCTGATGTCCGCCGCTACTTGCGGGAGTTCCTCTCCGATCCTCGCGTCATCGACATTCCCGCACCCGCCCGGTGGCTCTTGTTGAACGCCGTCATCCTCCCCTTTCGGCCTCGCCGGTCGGCCGAGGCCTACGAGAAGATTTGGACCGAGGAAGGTTCTCCCCTGCTCCTCCACACGGAGGAGTTCGCCCGTCGGCTCGGCGAGGAGCTCGGCCCCGACTACCGGGTGGCGGTAGGTATGCGCTACCGGCTTCCCCGTATCAGCGACGCCCTCGCCGAACTCACCGCTGCCGGGTGCGATCGGCTGGTGGCGCTTCCCCTCTTCCCGCAATACGCCTCGGCCTCGACCGGGTCGGCGGTAGCCGAGGCTCTCCGCCTCATATCACGGCAACCCAATGTCGTTCCAGTTGCCACCGTGGGTGCCTTCTACGCCGACGGCGGATACCTGCAATCGGTGGCGGAGGTGGCTCGGCAGGCGCTCGTCGATTTTGCCCCCGATCATGTGCTATTTAGTTATCACGGCTTGCCCGAGAGCCAGATCCGCCGGAGCGAGTCCCAACCGGGATGGTGCCTTTCGCGCCCCGACTGTTGTGCGGCGGTCACCGCCGCCAATCGGTTCTGTTATCGGGCCCAGTCCTACGCCACCACCGCGGGGGTGGCGGCAATCCTCGGCCTGAACCAGGACGGCTCCTCGACGTCGTTCCAGTCGCGCCTCAAAGGCCAAAAGTGGATCGAGCCCTACACCGACTATGAACTTCCTCGCCTCTATCAGCAGGGCGTTCGCCGCCTGGCGGTGCTCACTCCGTCGTTCGTCGCCGATTGTCTTGAAACCCTGGAAGAGATCGGCATCCGCGGGCGTCAGCAGTGGGCCGACCTCGGAGGAGAAGCCTTCATGCTGGTGCCTTGTGTCAACGTCGATCCCCGGTGGGTGAAGGCGGCGGCCGATCTGGTCCGCGGCAGCTGATGGAGCGGGACGAGGTCGAGGGCGGTCTCCGGGAGCTGCAACACCATCTCTGCCGGGTATTGGCTGAGGTCGACG
>DATEDX010000037.1:0-17248 GCA_035281425.1 Acidimicrobiia bacterium | reverse complement strand
CTGCGTGTAGGTACCCCCGTAGAGGTTGCGAGCGGCCACCACTTCGTCTCCCGCCTGGCAGAGGGTGAGAATGGAGATCAATTGGGCGGCCTGCCCCGAGCCGGTGGCTAGTGCCCCCAGCCCCCCTTCCAGTGAGGCCATCCGCTCTTCGAAGGCGGCATTGGTGGGGTTGCCGATCCGGGTGTAGATATTGCCGTAGGTTTGGAGCGCAAATAGGTCGGCGGCGGTCTGGGCATCTTCGAAGACGAAGGAAGTAGTGGCGTAGATAGGCATGGCCCGCGCCCCGGTTTCCGGGTCGGGACGCTGCCCGGCGTGAATCGCTCGGGTGGAGAAGCCATATCCCATGACCGGAGTCTACGTCTGGCCGACCGGCCTCCTATTCGAAGCCGAATTCAGCCGACTCCGCCACCTGTTGGTAACCGATCTGGCGATAGATGTTGTTTGAGGTGGGATTGGCGAGGTCCGTGTAGAGAAAGCAGAACCGCCGTCCCCGATCGAGGAGCCACTGCGACAGCTCGGCCACCAGCCGAGTTGCATATCCCCTGTTTCGAAAAGCAGGTGGCGTATAAACAGGCCCTACTCGCATCCCGGTCGGGGTCTCCCCCCCATAACCGGCCATCGCCACCGGTTGCTCATCGATCCACAGCCACACCCCGGTGTCAAGTTCGGGAGAGAGGCGAAGCTCGATCGCCCGAGCCAGGCGATCGGGATGACGGTCGGCCGGAGGAAGCGCCTCCGTTCCGAATCTCTCCATCCACGTGTAGACGAGGGTGCGATCGGAAGGGGAGGCCCGGCGGGCCAACCCTGCCACCTCTGCCACCGGGTCCACTCGGCTTAGGGAGAAGACGCCCTGGGCCATCCGCAGAGTGGCCTTGGCACCGGTGAGGGACGTCCACCGTTCTACAAACCAATCGACGGTTGGACGGTTGCCGGTTACGCCTGGCGGACCAACTCCTTCGCCGTGGATGAGATCAGCCAACCGAGCCACGGCTCCCGGTTGGGCGGCATCGGCTAGCACCAGGTTGAACGGTGGGGTAATGAGAGCGCCGGCTTGCGGAGCTCCCCAGGCCGGGGTGAGGAAGAAGCGCGCCTCCGGGTAGTAGTCGGGTCGGCGGACTACGGTCCCGGCGATGCCGATGATCAGATTGTGGCGAGGCTCATCGATTAGAAGCGGCCGGGCACGCAAGAGAAACTCTGCTGCATCCACCCTCCAGATTGTGACGCAGGCCTAGGCGGAACTGCGCCGAATAATCAGACGCCCGGCAAATGTGGCCCCGGGGCGATGCCCCGGGGCCACGTTGCTTGCAGCGGGATGGAATTACCCGGCCAGAGCCTTGTCGGCGCTGCCCACGGAGATCTTGCGGGGCTTGGCCTGTTCGGACACCGGAATCGAGATGGTGAGGACACCATGGTCATAGCCGGCTTCGATGTTGGCCGAGTCGAGCCCCTCGCCGAGGTAGAACTGGCGGCTGAACGATCCCTGAGGACGCTCGTTGACCAGCCAGGTCGCCCCTTCAATGTCAGCGAACTTGCGCTCGGCGCTGACGGTGAGGGTGTTGTTATCCACCGTGATGTCGATGGTCTCGGCGTCTACGCCGGGCAGGTCGACGTGGAGGTAAAAGCGGTCGCCCAGGCGGTAAGCATCCACCGGGGTGAAGGTCTGCCGGCTAACCCCTGCCAGCTGCCGGGTCATCCGATCTAGTTCCGCAAACGGGTCAAAACGCATCAACATGTGACCTCCTTACATGACACGACGATTTCTACCTGCCATTATACACAGGAAATTTGATACGTCAAGACTCAAATTGGGCCAGGGTCTCCAGCACACGGTCGACTTCTGACTCGGTGGACAGATGGGTAAACCCAATCCGGACCAGTCCCGCCTCAAAACCCAGCCTCGACATGGGCTCCACGGCGTAGTGGTGCCCGGCCCAGGTCGCAATCCCCCGGACCGCCAGGAAGGAGACCACGTCTGCGGGCAGCGCCCGTTCCACCTCTATTGAGAAAGTGGGTACTCGACCCTCCATGTCGGGCCGGCCCACCACCCGAGTCCCCGGGGGGAGACCCTTCAGAAATTGTTCCCCCAACCCGGTTTCGTACTGAGCGATCTCAGCGTATGCCGAATCGAGCGCACCCCGGCGATCACCGCCCCAGCCCACCGAGGCCAGATAATCCACCGCGGCCGTGAAGCCCGCCAGAAGTTCGAAAGGGGGCGTGCCAGTTTCCCACCGGCCCGGGCCTTCATCGGGAGCGGGGCGTACCTTGAAGGCAGGAAGCGAGGCTAGGAGTTCTCTCCTGCCCCACAGCATCCCCAGGTGAGGGCCAAAGAACTTGTACGAGGAACACACCAGAAAGTCGGCGTCGATGGCTCCGACGTCGATGCGCCGGTGGGGAGCGAGATGAACCGCGTCGATGTAACAGAGCGCTCCGGCCTGGTGGGCCGCCGCCGCCGCCCGGCCCACATCGACCAGCGTCCCAAACGCATTGGAACACGCGGTAAGAGCCACCAGCCGCGCCGGTCGCTCCAAAAGCGACTCGAGGTGATCGAGATCAAGGGCGGTGGTGTCGGGGTCTATGTCGACGAACTCGACGCGGGCCTGGCGGGAAGCGGCCGCCCTAACCCAAGGGGTGATGTTGGCATCGTGATCGAGGGCGGAGACGATGATTCGATCGGAGGGACTCCAGGTCTCGGCCAGGGCGCGGCTGAGGGCAAAGGTGAGGCTGGTCATGTTGGCCCCAAACACGATCTCTTCGCTGGCGGCTTGCACTAGATCGGCGGCCGCCGACCGGGCCGCGGCCACCGTGGCCTCTGCTCGGTGGGAAGCCGGAAAGGATCCACCCACATTCGACATCGACTGTCCTAAAGCCTCGGCAATGGCCCGAATCACGAGGTTGGGCACCTGGGTGCCGGCCGGTGCATCAAGGTAGGTCACGGGGCCATGGAGGGCGGGGAACTCGGCACGGAGAGCCTCAACGTCGAGCATCCCCCTTTGTATCACTTGGCACCCAACCCGGGGTCGTCAATATCCTGGCTTGATCGAGCCTCATCCCGATCTCAGCGTCCTCACCGGATCCGACCGCCGACCCCTTTCCCGCCGGTTGGGAATCACGGTGAGCGTGATCGGCGGACTTCTGCTGGTGGGGGTCGTCGTCCTCTGGCCGCGGAGCGAAGACCTCCCCGACCTCTCCGAGTTTGGGTTTGCGACACAGGTAGTGACTGCTGAGGTGGCGGAGGTAGTCGAGGGATCCTGCTCGTTCGCGGCCGACCTGGAGTGCCGGCGGGCCACTTTCCAACTGCTCGAAGGCCCCGAGGCGGGTTCGGTGACAAGCGAAGAGTGGCAACTGGTGCCTTCCAGCCCAGTTTTTCAGGTGGGGGACCGCGTAGTCCTCAACGTCGTCCCAGAGGCGCCCCCGCTGGAGCGGTATCAGTTTGCCGACCGCGAACGCCGTCCCGTACTGGTGGCGGTGGCGGCGATCTTCGTGGGGGCCGTGATCCTCCTCGGTAAACGCAAGGGATTGGCAGCAGTGGCTGCCCTCGCTGTCTCCATATGGGCAGTCCTGGTCTTCATCGTGCCCGCCATCCTCATCGGAAGGCCGCCGGAGCCGGTGGCGATCGTCGGAGGCGGGATCATCGCCTTGACCAGCATCTACCTGACCCACGGCTGGCGCAACCTGACCCACGTGGCAGCCCTGGGCACCTTCGGCGCCGTCACCCTCACCGTGGCTATCTCGGCTCTGGTCACTCGGCTGGCCGACCTTTCCGGTTTCGTTTCCGAAGAAGCCTCCTTCATCATCCTGCTGGAGACGGTCGATCTACGGGGGCTGATCCTGGCGGGGATGGTGCTGGGGGCACTTGGTGCCCTCGACGACGTCACCATCACCCAGGCTTCGGCGGTTTGGGAGGTGAATCAAGCCAACCCCGCCCTGGACCGGCGCCAGCTGGCGGCCGCCGGGATGAGGGTGGGACGCGACCACGTCGCCGCCTCGGTCAACACCCTATTGCTGGCCTACGTGGGAGCGTCGCTGCCTTTGCTACTCCTCTTCGCCCTCAGCGGGTTGCCGCTGTCAGTGGTGGCCAACTCAGAAGTGGTGGCGGTGGAGATCATCCGAACCTTGGTGGGCTCGATCGGGTTGGTGGCAGCGGTGCCCCTAACCACCTGGCTGGCGGCTCGGGTAGCCGCTGCCGGCAACTGACTCAACTGGCCTGACGAATCTCCAACCACTGCCGCCGCAGCTTCGCCCGCTCCTTGGTGGTGTGGCCACCCCAGATGCCGTCACTCTGGCGGGTCTCCAGGGCATACTCGAGGCACTCGGCCGCCACCGGGCAGGTGCTGCAGACCTCTTTAGCCCGGCTGATTGCAGCGGTGTCTTCAGGCGAAGGAAAGAAGTCCACGTCCACCAGGTCGCGACAGGCAGCGAGGTCTCGCCAGGAGATAAGTTCGGTCAGTTCTACGGGCATCGGTTCCATCAATTGTCGGAAACTATTAGAACCCTCGTCAAGGTGATTTAGTTCCCGTAAGGGCCCGCCCGCTAAACCTTGAACAGCCCTGGGGAAGCCTCGCGTCTCGCGTCTGACAGTCTCACGTCCCACGTCTCACGTCTCACGTCTCGCCCGGCCCTCGACCCTCAGGGAGACGCCAGGAGCCTCTAAATCTGGGCTGGAGGCTTGCCGCTCGGCACGAAAGGGGGCGGTATCGCCCCCGCCTCGAAGCGACTGAGTTCGGCCCGGGCCACAGAGCGCTTGTGCACTTCATCGGGTCCGTCGGCGATCTGCAGCCAGCGGCCCATCGACCACAACGCGGCCAGGGGGTAATCGTCGGTGAAACCGGCGGCGCCAAAGACCTGCATGGCCCGATCGGCAACATAGGTAAGGGTCTGGGGAGCGACCACCTTGATAACGGCGATCTCCACCCGGGCCCCTCGGCTGCCCTGCTGGTCGATCATCCACGCCGTTTTGAGCACCAAGAGTCGGGCCTGCTCGATCCGTAGCCGCGACTCGGCGATCCACTCCTGAATCACGCCCTGTTCGGCCAAGGGTTTGCCGAAGGCAGTGCGGGCTTTAGCCCGCTTGCACATCAACTCGAAACACCTCTCGGCGGCGCCGATGGCCCGCATGCAGTGATGAATCCGACCCGGCCCGAGTCGAGCCTGGGCGATGGCGAAACCCCCACCTTCCTCCCCCAGAAGGTTGTCGACCGGAACCCGCGCCTGGTCGAAGAGCACCACCGGATGCCCTCCCCGGTCCTGGTAGCCGAAGACGGTCGGCTGACGCTCCACCGTCACCCCCGGTGTGTCCATCGGTACCAGCACCATGCTCTGGCGATGATGTGGATCGGCTTCGGGATTGGTCACACCCATAACGATGGCCACTCTGCAACGTGGAGAAGCGGCACCTGAGGAAAACCACTTGCGCCCGTTGATGACGTATTCACCGTCCACTCGTTCAATTCGGGTGCGGATGTTGGTGGCGTCGCTCGAGGCCACATCCGGCTCGGTCATGCAGAAACAAGAACGAATTTCTCCGACCAGGAGGGGGGCCAGCCAGCTCTCCTTCTGCTCGGGAGTCCCGAACATATGGAGGATCTCCATGTTCCCTGTGTCGGGGGCTGAACAGTTGATGGCCTCGGGTGCCAGCCAGGGGCTCCAGCCGGTGATTTCCGCCAGGGGGGCATATTCCAACACCGAGAGCTGACCACCCTCCGGGTGCTCGGGAAGGAACAGATTCCATAGCCGGCGGCGCCGGGCCTCCTCCTTCAACTCCTCGATGATCGGCGGATGGTGGTGGGGATCACCGGCGGCGGCCATCTGCTCCTCATAAACGGGCTCCGCCGGTAAGACCACATCATCCATGAAGTGCTGGAGCCGGGCGGCGAGTTCCGCCACCCGCGGGGAATAGGCAAAGTCCATCCTCCGACGGTACTCCCCTACCCTCGGCGGATGCACGAAGATCTCAGAGCAGCGGTGCAGGCCCTGCGCCCCCAACTGGTGGAAACCCTCACCGACCTGGTTCGCATCCCCTCGGTCAGTGCCCCCTCGTACGATCCCGGGCCGGTACGAACCTCGGCGGAAAAGGTGGCCGACCTTCTGCGAGAAGTGGGACTAGAGGGAGTCCGGCTACTGGAACTGGAAGGTGCCCATCCGGCGGTGTTCGGGGAGATAGCCGCGCCGGCGGGAGCGCCCACGGTGTTGCTCTACGCCCATCACGACGTCCAGCCACCGGGACCAGTGGAGGAATGGGAGACGGGTCCGTTCGATCCGTTTGAAAAGAACGGCCGGTTGTACGGGCGGGGCGCCTCCGACGACAAGTCCGGGGTGGTGATGCATCTCGGCGCCATCTCGGCTTTCGGGGGCCGGCCCCCAGTGGGGGTGAAGGTGTTCGTCGAGGGCGAGGAGGAGGTCGGGAGCCAGCACCTGGCCGACTTTCTCACCCAGTACTCCGACTTGCTCGCCGCCGACGTGATCGTGATCGCCGATGCCGGCAACTGGCGAGTAGGACAACCGGCCTTGACTACATCGCTCCGAGGGCTGACTGCTTGTGTGGTAGAGGTACGAACTCTGGCCTCGGCGGTCCACTCCGGCCAGTTCGGCGGCACCTTCCCCGATGCCCTCACTGCCCTGTGCCGGTTGCTTGCCACCCTCCACGATGAGCGGGGCAACGTGGCGGTGCCCGATCTGGTTTCGTATGAGACCGACCCCCTCGACCTCACCGAAGAAGAGCTGCGGGGGCAAATGAAGACCGTGCCCGGGTTGCAGCCGATCGGCGAGGACGGATTGACCAGCCGGCTATGGACCAAACCGGCGATCTCGGTGCTGGCTATCGACGCCCCTCCGATCAAAGACGCCATCAACCAACTGGTCCCGGTGGCTCGGGCCAAGGTGAGCATGCGCATCGCCCCCGGTCAAGATGGTGCGGCCGCGGTGGAAGCCTTGCGCCGGCATCTGCTCGACCATGCCCCCTGGGGAGCCCAGGTCACCCTCACCGGGGAGGGGTACGGCGATGCGTTCTCCCTGGCCACCAGCGGTCCTGCCTATGAGGCCTTCTCGACCGCCATGCGGGAGGCGTGGGGGGTGGAGCCGGTCGAGATCGGGGCCGGTGGCTCGATTCCCTTCGTGGCCGCCTTCTCCGAGCAGATGCCGGGCGCCCCCGTCATCCTCACCGGGGCGGGCGATCCCACTTCGGCCGTCCACGGACCCAATGAGAGCCAGGATCTCGACGATCTGGAAAAGGCGGCGTTGGCGGAAGCCATCGCCCTCCGCCTGCTCGCCGGGTGACTCCCCACCTGGTGACGGTCACAAGAACGAGTGTTGGCGCCAGGCTTCGAAGGTGACGATGGCCACCGAGTTGGAGAGGTTGAGACTGCGCAACCCGGCCCGCATCGGAATGTGGAGAACGTCGGTGACAAACGGCGCGGCCAGCACGGCGTCGGGAAGGCCTACCGATTCGGGCCCGAAGAGGAAAGAGTCGCCGGGCTGGAAGGCCACGTCGGTATAGCGGGTGGGTCCAGTTTTGGCCAGGGCAAAGACCCGCTCCGGCCGGGCCGCCGCTTGCCAGGCCTCGAGATGGCGATGAACCCGGACCACCGCCTTGTCCCGGTAGTCCATTCCCGCCCGGCGCAGCTTGGCGTCGTCGAGGGTGAACCCGAGCGGTTCGATCAGGTGGAGGGTGCATCCAGTGTTAGCCGCCAGGCGCATGCAGTTGCCGGTATTGGGAGGTATCTCCGGCTGATAGAGGACGATGTTGAACATCAGAAGAGCCGGAGTTCGCGGCTCTCCACCTCGCGCAGTCCGTCGTAGTCCACTTCTACCGTCCCGATCTGGCGAGATTGGGCCAACAGCTTCGCCTGCGGGGTGATCGAGGTAGCTACCAGCATCCCTCGCACCGGCCCGCCCCGGACGTCGAGGTGGAGGCGCTCCAGATATCGGGTGAGTTGGTCGACGGCGTCGATCTCACCTCGCCTCTTCACTTCGATCGCCACCAAGCTCCCGTCACGGTCGGTGCACATCAGATCGATCGGGCCGAGATCGGTGGGGTACTCGCGGCGAAGCAGGGTCAGGCCTTCTTCCAGCACCCAGGGCTTTTCCGCCAGCAGCACCTGCAATTGGGCTTCGACCCCGTCCTTGACCAACCCTGGATCGGGACCGAGATCGACGGAGAGGTCAGACAGCACCTCGTGCAGCCGAATCAACAGCCGCTCCCCCTTGGGATTGGTCACCTCCCAATGGTCCTCTTCCTCCGCCAGAGTGTTGGGGGCGTTCATCCAATTGAGGGGCTTGTAGGCCCCGCCATCGGCGTGGATGGAGACGCAGCCATCGGCCTTGATCATGAGCAGCCGCACTGCTTCCGGTAGATGGGCGGTGAGACGACCCTGATAGTCGACGGTGCAACGCGCAACCACGAGACGCATGGCGATGGAGGGTAGAGATTCGGGCGGTTACTGATTGCGGGGAACCCTCCCTAGCCTCGCTGTGCACATGAAACCCCGGGCAGCGCGGGCCGAGCAGGCGGTCAAGATCTACGGCGACGGCCCGGAAGCGGTTCGGGCCCTCGACGGCATCGACCTCGACATCCCCGCGGCCGAGTTCACCGCCATCATGGGTGCCTCCGGTTCTGGTAAGTCCACGCTCCTCCATTGCCTGGCCGGACTCGACCATCTCACCTCGGGCCGCATCTACATCGGGGAGACCGATCTCTCCACCCTCGACGATCGCGAGTTGACCCGGCTCCGCCGCGACCGGATCGGGTTCGTCTTCCAGGCCTTCAACTTGGTGCCGACACTGTCGGCGGTGGAGAACATCACCCTTCCCCTGGACATCGCCGGGCGGAGGCCTGACCCCGAATGGCTTGACCGAGTGGTCACCACCCTCCGGCTCAGCGACCGTTTGCGCCACCGCCCCTCCCAACTCTCCGGCGGGCAACAGCAGCGGGTCGCCGCGGCCCGGGCCATGGCCACCCGCCCCGACCTGATCTTCGCCGACGAGCCCTCGGGCAACCTCGACTCCCGCTCCGGCCAGGAGTTGCTCGGCTTCCTCCGAGCGGCGGTTGACGACTTCTCTCAGACCATCGTCCTCGTCACCCACGACGCCACCGCCGCCGCCTATGCCGATCGGGTGGTGTTCCTCTCCGATGGACGCATCGTCGACGAACTCGACCATCCCACCGCCGAAAAGGTGCTCGACCGCCTCAAGCTGCTGGAAAGCTGAAGTGCTGCGGGCCACATGGAAGAGCCTGCTCGGCCACAAGCTGCGGTTTCTCCTCACCGGGCTGGCCATCGCCCTCGGGGTGGGGCTCGTCTCCGGAAGCTACATGTTCACCGACAGCCTCGGGCAGGCCTTCGACGACCTCTTCTCCTCCACCCTGGCCGGCTTCGATGTGCAGGTCCGTCCGGTAATCGACACCGACCTCGACTTCGCCCAAGGTGAGCCACTCCCCGCCTCGCTGGTGGAGGAGGTGGAAGCAGTTCCCGGCGTGGTCGCCGCCCAAGGCAGCCTCTTTGGCTTCGCTCAGGTGGTGATCGACGGCGAGGCGGTGGTAACCGGGGGGCCACCTACCTTCGTGGTCAGCTGGCCCGAGCTGATACCCGAGTTCGGGATCCGCAGCGGTACCCGCCCGGTGGGGACCGGTGAAGCGGCCCTCGACCCCTCCACCGCCGCTCGCTACCAAGTTGAAATCGGCGACACCATCGAACTGATCGGAGTAGGCGAACCTCGTCAATTTACGGTGACCGGGACCGCCGGGATCGAGGGGTTCGACAGCTTCGGCGGTGCGGTATCGGCCTACGTTCCCCTGTCGAGCGCGCAAGAGTTGCTGGGCCTGTCCGATCAAATCCTCACCGTCGAGGTGACCGGGGAGGACAGCGCCAATATCGACCGGCTCATCACCGACATCGAGGCGGTGCTGCCGGCGGGCGCCGAAGCCGTCCCCGCCCAGACCGCCGCCCAGGAGCAGCTTGCCACCTTCAAGGACGCCCTCGGCTTCCTCAACACCTTCCTCCTGGTGTTCGCCGGGGTAACCGTGTTCGTGGCGGCCTTTCTCATCCAGAACACCTTCCGCATCATCGTCGCCCAACGCACCCGGGAGCTGGCCTTGCTGCGGGCGGTGGGCGCCTCTCGGCGCCAGGTCACCCGGATGGTGATGGGGGAGGCGGTGGTGATCGGGTTGCTGGCCTCGGTGCTCGGTCTGGGCATGGGAGTGGTCCTTGCTCGCCTCATCCGCCAACTGCTGTCCTTCGGCGGTTCCTTGCCCTCGGCTCCTTTCGCTCTCCAAGGACGAACCGTGTTGGTGGCGGTGGGGACGGGACTGGCCATCACCCTGATCTCCGCCGTCCTACCCGCTCGGGCCGCCTCGCGGGTGCCACCGGTGACGGCCCTCCAGCAGATCGACGCCCCCGTCGCCGTGGGGTCGATGCGGCGGCGGGCCATGCTGGGCTCGGCGGTGCTGACCCTCGGTCTGGGCCTCCTCGCCGCCGGGCTGCTCTGGGAACGGGCCGATCAGACCATCCCCGACATCGCGGTGGTAGGTGCCGGTGCCGCCCTCATCTTCATCGGCATCGCGGTGCTGGCGGCGGTGATTGCCCGCCCGGTAACAGCCGCAGTGGGAGCTCCCCTGCGCCGCAGTGGAGTTCCCGGCCGCCTGGCGGTGGGCAACGCCGGTCGTAGTCCCCGCCGCACCGCCGCCACCGCCTCTGCCCTCATGGTCGGCCTCACCCTGGTCAGCCTGGTGCTCATCCTGGCCGAATCACTTGACGCCACCGCCCGGCGGCTGCTCGACGAACGCTTCCGGGCCGACCTCGTCATCGCCCCGGCAGGATTCGGAGGCAGCCGCCTCTCACCCGAGATCGCCGCCCGGGTGGGGAACCTCCCCGAGGTGGCGCTGGCGGTACCGGTGCGGGGTGGCCAGGTGGAAGTCGAAGGAGACACGCGGTTCCTGATGGGGGGGAATCCCGCCCACCTCACCGAGGTGATCGATTTCACCGTTACCGCCGGGTCCGTCACCGACATTGGGCCGGGCACCATCGGGATGCGGGCAGGAGTGGCAGACGATCTGGGGGTGGGCATCAGCGAGACGGTGGAGGTCACCTTTGCCCGCACCGGGCGGCAACGATTCGAGGTCGCAGCTATCTATGAGGCCCGGGGGCTGGGAGCCGGCCTACTCGTCGACCTCGACACCTTCACCGCCAACTTCACCGAACAGTTCGACGACCAGGTATTCATCAGCCTCACCGACGGCACCTCCCTCGACCAGGGCCGGGCTGCAATCGAACAGGCTTTGGAACCGTTCGCCGGTGCCCAGACCCTCGACCAAAGCGAGTTCGAGGAGCAAGCCAGTGATCAGATCAACTCCCTGGTACGGCTGGTGTTCGGACTCCTGGGCGTGGCGGTAGTGATCGCCGTGGTGGGGATCACCAACACTCTGACGCTATCCGTCCATGAGCGCACCCGGGAGATCGGGCTGGTGCGGGCGGTGGGGTTAAGCCGGCGTCAGCTGCGCAGTTCGATCACTTGGGAGTCGGTGATGATCGCCCTTCTCGGCGGGCTGCTCGGTTTGGCTCTGGGACTGTTCTTCGGATGGGCCCTCATCGCCGCCCTGGAGGACGATTTCCTCCGCCTCTCCATCCCCTGGTCGAGGTTGGTCCTGGCATTACTGGCCGCCGCCCTGGCCGGAGTGCTGGCGGCGGCGGTCCCCGCCTGGCGGGCGGCCCGGCGCAACATCCTCGAGGCCATCGCCTACGAATAGAGACCTATGACCTCGGCGCTGCTGTTCACCTACGGCTTGCTCGCTCTCTTCACCGCCGTCAACGGCCTCCGCCGGCCGTCACCTCCCACCAGCCGTTTCCCGGCCCTCTGGCTACCGGCCATGCTGGTGGGTGAGGCGCCATATCTGTTTTTGATCGGTCGCACGCTGATCACCGGGGCCCTGGTCATGGCGGGCGGACTCGCCCTCCCCATGGGCAACTTGGGGCTGGCCGCGGTGGGGATCGCCCAGCTGCTCCAGCTAGAAGTGATCCGGCGAGCGCTGGTAGCAGCTCGACGAGCCCGGGTCACCCCCGTCGTCGCTTCCTGGTGGGAACGACTCACCTCCTGGCCCTACCACCTGCCCTCTGGCGTCGAGCGACTGGACGACCTCGAATACGCACCCGGCTTGCGAACCGATCTCTACCGCACCCGCCTCGGATCTTCGCCGAGCCTCCGGCCGGCGCTGATCTACGTCCACGGCGGGAGCTGGGGAGGAGGCGATCCCCGCCGCCAGTTCCGCACCATCACCCACCATCTCGCCGCCCAAGGCTGGGTGGTGGTCACGATTCGTTATCCCTTCTCCCCCGCCGCCACCTTCCCCGAGCATCTGGTGGCGGTCAACCGAGCCATCCACTGGGCCCGGACCGAGGGGAGGGCCTATGGGATCGATCCCCAACAGATCGCCATCGCCGGAGGCTCAGCCGGGGCCCATCTGGCAGCTCTGGCGGCGTTGGGCAACGGCAGCCAGCAGCCGGGGTTCGAAGAGGCCGACACCTCGGTGGCGGCGGCGGTGGTCCTTTATGGGATCTACGATTTCTTCAACCGGAACCGGGTTCGTTACGACTGGCCGGTCATTCCCAAGCGAGTGATGAAAGCCCCTCCCACCGAGGCAGAGGAGCTGTACCGCCAGGCCTCCCCCATCGATCAGGTCCATGCCGGGGCCCCACCATTTTTGGTGGTGCATGGCACCCACGACTCGCTGGTGCCTCCGGGGGAGAGTGTTCACTTCGTGGAGGCTTTACAGCGCGCCGGGGCCAGCGCCGAGTACCTCCCGGTCCATGGAGCTCAACACGCCTTCGATGTGCTCGGCGGAATCCGCACCCGGGTCCTCGCCCGGCAAATCAAGCTATTCCTCGACCAGAGTCTCTCCACCCGACATCACCCCCCCACCGAAGGCATCATGGAGGCATGAGAACACTCGCCATCGGCACTGATAAGGGTGGCTACCTGCTCCGAGGCACCGAAGGCGCCTGGGCGGTTCAGGGCCCGTTGTTCCCCGGTTGGAAGGTAACCGCCTTCGGGCAGGCCCCGGATGGCACCTATCTGGCGGGCTTAGCGTCGAATTGGTTCGGGGCCTCGGTTCATCGCAGCTCCGACCTCGAGGAATGGGAACAGGTGGCTGCCGGTCCCGCCCATCCCGAAGGCTCCGACCGCAAGCTCAACCAAATCTGGGTCTTCTCCACCCATCAGGGGTCGGTCTATGCCGGGGTCGACGACGCCGGGCTCTTCCGCTCCGAGGACAATGGCCTCTCCTGGGAACCGGTGGAGGCCCTCAACGAACACCCCAGCCGCAAGAGCTGGTTCCCGGGGGCGGGTGGCATGTGTGCCCACTCCATCCTCCATGACGGCGACCGGATGTGGGTGGGGATCTCGGCGGTGGGAGTGTTCCGCTCCGACGACGGCGGTGCCACCTTCGAGCGACACGACCAGGGGGTGAAGCCCACCGTGACTCCGGAGGACTTCGAAAGCGGGGAAGTATCTGAAAACGGATGGTGCGTACACGGGCTGGTGGCCGATCCCGACCAACCCGATCACATCTGGCGCCAGGATCATCGGGGGGTCTATCGCACCGGCGACGGGGGCGAAAATTGGGAGCAGATCGAGGAGGGCCTCCCCGCCGGATTCGGATTCGCCATCGGCCGCGACCATGCCTCCAAAAGCCTCTTCGTAGTTCCCCTCCAAGCGGATGAGAACCGCCTCCCGGTGGGAGGAAGGCTGGCCGCCTACCGGTCCCGAGACGGTGGTGACCGCTGGGAGCGCTCGGGCACGGGCTGGCCGGAGGCACCCCAATTCACCGGAGTTCTGCGCAAGGCGATCAGCCTCGACCAGCAGGGAGGCGTGGCCTTCGGCACTACCGGCGGCACCATCTATTCATCGAGCGATGCTGGGGACCGGTGGGAGGCGCTGCCGTTTGCCTTTCCCCGGGTCTTCGCCGTCGCCGATCTCTGATGGCTCGAGGGTCGGTGAGGCTCCCCCGGCTGCTGGAGCCGGCGGTGGGGTCGGCGCGCCGGGTGGAGGTAGAGGGGAACACCTGGGCGGAAGCGCTCGACTCTCTCTTCCGACAGCATCCCACTCTAAGGGTCCACCTCTTCGACGAAGCCGGTGAGCTTCGCCAGCATGTGCTCTGTTTCATCAACGGCACTCAGACCCGATTAGAGGACCGATCGACGCCCCTCCCCGAGGGAGCGGAGATCACTTTCCTCCAGGCGGTCTCAGGAGGATGAAAGCCGGGGCGGTGGTGGCCGGGGCCGGCATTGCCGGGGTCTCGGCTGCTTTCCACCTCGCCCGAGCCGGGGTGGAAGACGTTGTCATCGTCGACCCCCGCCCCCCGTTGAGCCTCACCTCCGACAAGTCCACCGAGTGTTACCGAAACTGGTGGCCCAACCAGCCCATGGCCGGCTTGATGAACCGCTCCATCGACCTCTTGGAACAGTACGCCGAGGAAAGCAACTACGCCTTCCATCTCAACCAGCGGGGCTACCTCTTCGTCACCGCCCAGGCTTGGCGAGCGGCAGCCCTGGGCGCCGAGAGCGAGCAGCGGTCCCACCTCCAGGCCGACTTCTACGCGGATGGGCCCAGTCTCCGCCGCCGTTTCCCCTACCTCACCGAAGCTGCCGTCGCCGGCCTCCACGCCCGACGGGCGGGTTGGTTCTCAGCTCAGCAACTCGGCGCCTACATGCTGGCGTCGGCCCGGCTCCTGCGGGGAGAGGTGACCGGGGTGGAGACGGAGGGAGGACGAGTGGTGGCGGTGAAAGTTGGCCAGGGAGATCGCTTGGAGACGCCGATATTCGTAAACGCCGCCGGGCCGATGCTGGCTCCGGTCGGGCGTCTACTCGATGTCGACTTGCCGGTGTATTCCGAGCTCCACCTCAAGGTTGGGTTTCGTGATCCCCAGGCAGTGATACCTCGCGACGCTCCGATGCTGATCTGGAGCGATCCCCAGACACTCTTCTGGTCGTCTACCGAAGCCCACCAGCTCGAGGTCGAGGGACGTACGGAGCTTTTGGGCACTTTGCCGCCAGGATGCCATGGCCGACCCGAGGGAGGAGCCGATTCGCCCTGGATCCTGGCCCTCTGGGAGTACCACCGCCTCATCACCGAGCCGGTCTGGCCCCTTCCCCAAGACGCCCTGTACCCCGAGGTGGTGATGAAAGGGCTCAGCACCATGGTCCCGGGACTGGCCGTGTACCTCGACCGGCTTCCCCAGCCGTTTGTCGATGGCGGCTATTACACCAAGACCAGGGAGAACCGTCCCCTGATCGGTCCCCTTCCCGTCGACGGCGCCTATGTGCTGGGAGCTTTGTCCGGATTCGGGGTGATGGCGGCGGCGGCCGCCGGGGAACTGGTCGCTCTCCACGCCATTGGCGGCGACTTACCACCTTACGCCCCCGCCTTCGCTCTTGGCCGGTACGACGATCCGGCCTATCTCAGCGAGATCGAGACCCTTACCGAGTCCGGGCAGATCTAAGTGCTCAATCGGGCAGCATGGGCATGGTCAGCCCCGGATCTCTGCCCAGCAAGACCGCTCGGCCGACGGCGTCGTTCCCAAACCGCTTCTTGAGATCGTCCATGACACCGTCGAGGGCTTGGAAGCCGGGCCGATCCAAGGGCAGGGCCAGTTGGATGACGTCGCTATTGGTGAGGTTGCTCACGGAAAGGCCGATCAGGGTGAGTCCCTGGGTGCGGATCAACGGTTGAGCCTCGGCCAGTAGCTGGCGGGCGATTTTGAGCACGCTGTCGGTGGAAGCAGTGGGCATCAACAGGGTCTCCGAGCGGGTGGCGCGGGTGAAGTCGTCGAAACGGAGACGGAGGGTGACCGTCCTTCCCACTCGATCGGCGGCTCGCATCCGCCTCGTTACTCGTTCCACCAACCCGATGAGATAGGTATCAAGCTCGGCCGGTGACCGCCGCCGTCGTCCCAGAGCCCGTTGTGAGCCGATCGACCGACGTCGCCGTCTCCCTTCCACCCGACGCGGGTCGCGATTGTGCGCCAGGGCGTGGAGATGATGGCCCGAGGCTCGACCCAAGAGGGAGACCAGGGTCCTCTCCTCCAGCTCGGCGAGCTGCCCGACCGTCGCCAGACCGGCAGCGTGCAGTTTGCCGGCGGTGACCCTCCCCACCCCCCACAATCGCTCCACCGGGAGCGGATGAAGGAACGACAACTCCTCCCCCGGCGGCACCACCAGCAGCCCGTCGGGCTTGGCCACCTGGCTCGCCACTTTGGCCAGGAACTTGGTGGTGGCCACGCCGATGGTGATGGGGAGTCCCACTTCGTCTCGCACCCGCCGCCTCAGCCCCACCGCGATCTCAGCGGGAGATCCGGAGATGCGGGACAGACCACCCACGTCCAGGAAGGCTTCGTCGATCGAAAGCCCTTCCACCAGCGGAGTCACGTCTTCGAAGAGGGCGAAGACAGCTTTGCTCGCTTCGACGTAGGCCTCAAAGTGTGGCTCGACCACGATGGCGTGAGGGCAGAGCCTTCGGGCGACAGAACCCCCCATGGCCCCTTCCACCCCGTAAGCCCGAGCCTCGTAGCTCGCCGCCAGTACCACCCCCTTTCCCACGATCACCGGCCTCCCCCGCAGCCGGGGATTGTCCCGCTGCTCGACCGAAGCGAAGAAGGCATCAAGGTCGGCATGAAGGATCGAAGCCTGCCACCTCATCGAACAGATGTTCGCACACTTCGAGGCGGCTCGCAACGAGGATCGAGCAGGCAGTGTGGGAGACGTGAGACTTCCTCCCCCAGGACCGAAGCGACGTTGGGGGAGGTGTCGCCGAAGGCGACGGAGGGAGACAGCGTACGAGAGGTGAGAAGGTTGATAGCCGCTGGCTACAAGCTGACAGCTGACAGCTGGCAGCTACCTGGGTGGTCCCCGCAGGTGGGGTTGGCGGATGAACCGTCGCCGTTGGGGGGGACTGTCCGGGTCGAGTCGGAACCCGAGTCCGTGGATGACAACATGATGGTGAAACCAACATAAGAGGGTGAGGTTTGATGGGTGGTGGGAGCCGCCTTGGCTGCGGGGAACGAGGTGGTGGGGTTGCAGCCGGTAACGAGAAGTACAGCCATCCACCGTGCACACTCCCTGATCCCGAGCCCAGATGAGGGTGCGGATGGCGGGGGGAATAGCTTGCCCCAGATCGGAGTAGTCGACCCGATTTCCAGTGCCGTCGGAGACGATTACTCGGATTTGGCCGGTGCAGAGGATCTCTGACAGCACATTGGCACCAACCCGGG
>DATEDX010000036.1:0-3656 GCA_035281425.1 Acidimicrobiia bacterium | reverse complement strand
TTCGGCGGCCAGGATCAACTTCCAGGCATAGACCCGCACCAGATACGACGACCAGAGCGGCAAGAGCACCGCCAGCACCATCCAGCCCTTGGCCCGGCGGGGGGCAAACCGGGCGATGTAGTAGGCAAGCGGGAGGGCGATCGCGATCGACGCCAGGGTGACGGCGGTGGCCATCCCCACCGTCCTCCCGATCACCGCCCAGTTGGCGGGGGTGAAAAGCTCTCGCCAGGTGGCGAGGCTGGGAGAACGGTCGATGGTGCCGGCGAAGCTGTCGAGCCGGAAGAAGCTCTGGGTGAGAAGGGCGGCCAGCGATCCGCCGTAGACCCCCACCAGCCATGCCACCGGCAGGGCCAAGAGCAGCAGCACCCGGAGCCAGCGGCGCCGGTAGAGCGCAGACCCGGCCCGTCGGAGGCGCGGGCGGATCGAATTCGTGGCGACGGTCATGGCTAAAGGGTGGGGTCCGCTTCCGGACCCCACCCGTTGCTCAGATCACCGGCCCCCGATTACCGCCAGGTAATCGGTGACCCACTTGTAGTAAGGAACGCAGGTCCCTCCTGCCCCGAGGCAGTCCTCGGTGGGGGTCTGCCAGAACTTGATCCGGTCGAAGTTGTCGATGCCGTTGGTCTGACAGCCCTCTGGCCCGAGCAGGTCGTTGCCTTCGCAGGCGGAGGGAACGGCCGGCACCGAGCCAAACCAGGCCGCCAGGTCGCCCTGAATTCCCGAGGTGATCGAGTGGTTGAGCCACATGTAGGCGCAGTTGGGATGGGGGGCATTGGCGTGCATCAACGTGGTATCGGCCCAGCCGGTCGCTCCCTCCTCGGGAACGACGCTCGCCACCGGGGCCCCGGCCGCCTGCAAGATGTTGACCTGGAACGGCCAGGTCGAAGAGGCCGCCACGCCCTCGTTGGTGAAGTCGTCGATCTGGATGAACGCGTCATGCCAGTACCGGCCGACCAGCTCGCGTTGCTGGCGCAAGAGGTTGAGCGCTTCGTCGTACTGCTCCTGAGTCAGGGCGTAGGGCTGCTCGATTCCCAGGAACAGCGCGGCATCGGCGATGTAAATGGGGCCGTCATAGGCCTGGACCCGGCCGGCATTCGTCTGTCCGTCGGGCAGCTCCTGCTCTTCGAAGACCACGCTCCAAGAATCCGGCGGAGTGTCGCCAAACACCTCGGTGTTGTAGGCCAAGACGTTGCCTCCCCACTGGTAGGGAACTCCGTAGTGGCGTCCATCGACCGTATGCCAAGGGGCATCCTGGAGGCGGGGGTCGATCGTGTCCCACCCCTCGATGAGGTCGATGTTGATTTCCTGGACGGTGCCACCGGCGATGAGACGGTTGCTGGAATCGCCCGAGGCGGTCACCAGGTCGTACTCGTTGGAGCCGGTCATCAGCGCCACCATCTCATCGGAGGTGCCCGCCGTCTTCACGTTCACCTGACAGCCGGTGTCAGCCTCGAACTGGGTGACCCAGTCGTAGTTGGGATCGGTCGATCCGTCCTCGATGTAACCCGCCCAGGCGACGATATTGACTTGCCCTTCTCCCTCACCGATCTCGGTGGGAAGGGCGGTAGCCCCGTCATCATCGCCATCGCCGGCTCCTTGTCCGCAAGCGGCCAGGATCAGCATCAGCAGCGTCATCCACACGATCGACTTCGACCGCATGTGTTTTCCTCCTCGTTACTCGGTGGCGCCGGCCATGACCGGCGCCGGGGTGGTCGTCTCGACCAGAGGTCGGGACGCATCTTCATTCCAACGCAACATCACTCGTTGGCCGGTGAGTGCCGAGCCCGAGGTCAGCGGTCTGACGTTCTGACTCACCACCCACAAGGCTGTCTCCCCCACGTCGACTCGGAGCCGGTTGAAGGCGCCGAGGTAGGTCGACTCGGTGACCGTCCCTTCGATCCCATGCGAATTGGCCGGAGGTGGGAGTTCGGGATCGGTGATCCAAATCTTTTCGGGGCGGACCGTGAAAGGGGCCGGGCTGCCGGTGATGCGGAGGGCAAGGTCGCCGGCGATGACGTTGGAGGTGCCGACGAAGCCGGCGACAAAGGCGTTGTTGGGGCTCTCGTAAACCTGGGCCGGGGTACCTACCTGCTCGACCCGACCGTGGTTGAAAACCGCCAATCGATCGCTCATCGTCAAAGCCTCTTCCTGATCGTGGGTGACAAAGATGAAGGTGATCCCCACCTCGCGCTGGAGCGACTTGAGCTCGATCTGCATGGCTTGGCGCAACTTGAGATCGAGAGCGCCCAGGGGCTCGTCGAGGAGGAGGACCGAGGGGCGATTGATGAGCGCTCGGGCCAGGGCCACCCGCTGGCGCTGTCCGCCCGACAACTGCGATGGTTTGCGTCCCCCGAAGCCTTCCAGCCGGACCAGCGACAGCGCCTCCTCCACTCGCCGGGCCCGTTCGGCTTCCGGTATCCGCCGCACCATTAGCGAGTAGGCGACGTTCTGATTGACCGTCATGTGGGGGAAGAGGGCATAGTCCTGGAAGACGGTGTTGACGTCGCGGTCATAGGGCGGCAACCCGGAGACGTCCTTGCCATGCAAGAGGATCCGCCCCGAGGTGGGGAGCTCGAAGCCAGCGATCATTCGCAGACAGGTGGTCTTCCCCGAGCCCGAGGGGCCGAGCATGGCGAAGAACTCACCGTCGCCGATGGCGAGGTCAACCCCATCCACCGCGACCACGGTGTCAAAGTGCTTTGAAACTTTTTCGAATTCGACGGCGACGGTCACTGGCTGGGGGAGTGTATGGACCGACCCGCCTGCGATGCGGTCTAGATGGAACCGATCTCCTCAGCCAGGGCGCGCAGGATCGGCAGTGTGATCAGGTCCTTGGGTCGATTGGCCGCTTCCTTGCTGCGGATGATGTCGCTCAGGGCTGCGACCTTCACCCGACAACCGGCGAGCTCGAACTCGATACTCCCGGCAACCAGGGCCTCATAGTCGGAAAGGGCGGCGGGGGCGAAGGTCAGGTCGAGATCTCCACAGCGGGTCGTCATGTTGAGCCTCGCCATCGACTCGAGCAGGACCGGGTGCGGATCGAAGGCGACGCCATCCGGTTCATCGACCGCCCGCAGGCGCGCCTCGAGGTCCCGCAAAGCGGCCGCCAGCTTGGCCAGATTCTCCGGCGACCTTCGGGGAACGATGTCGGCGTCGTTGGTCATCGACGGCGAACCGTGCACCACCCCGGCTAAACCACCGACGAGGACGTAGTCGACCTGGTGCTCAGAAAGCACCCGAAAGATGCAACCGGGGTCGAGCGGGGCGGGCACCTATTCAACCCGGCGAGCCGAAGCGAGCAAACGGCTCAGCTTCACAACCGATTCCAAGCGTTGATCCGGAGTTTGAGCCAACTGCTGGCGGATCTGGGAACGATCGACGAAGTCTTCTGGCTCCACGACCAATGCGACGGAAAACCCACAGGCGCCTAGAACCCGGTCCAGCGTCGAAAGCCGGGGCTCGTCGACTCCCGTTTCCCATCTCGAAACCACCGATTGTTTGCTGCCCACGCGCTCTGCCAGCTCGGTCTGAGAAAGACCGGCCTCCTGTCGGGCGGAGCGGATCAGCTCGGCCGCCTGCTGGCGAGAACTCTTCATCTTCATAGCCTATAGGATCTGCCGATATAGCCTAATAGCGATAGTAGCTGGCTTCAATCA
>DATEDX010000035.1:0-9759 GCA_035281425.1 Acidimicrobiia bacterium | reverse complement strand
GGTCTTGCCGGAGAGCCGGTACCCACGCCGGAGTTCCTTGGTGACGACCAAAGGGCCGTTGCCCTCCCCGGTGCGGGTCACCGCTTCGTGGATCCGGGGATCGAACTCTTCATCCCAAGTGGGAACCACTTCTAAGCCTTCTTTGCCGAGGATGTCGAGCAGTTGGTTGAGGGTCCCGCGGACGCCAGCCAGCAACTTCTCCTCGGTGGCGGTGGTGGCCTCGATGGAAGCGGCGGCGTCGAGACTGTCGAGCACGGGAAGGAGAGCGGTCACGGTCCGCTCCGAGGCCCGTTCGATCATCGCCGCCTGCTCGCGGTGGGTTCGTTTGCGATAGTTGTCGAAGTCGGCGGCCACCCGCCGGAGATCGTCGATGTAGCGGTCGGCCTCGGCCCGCGATTGGGCCAGTTCACCCAGCAGCAGCTCGGTGGCTTCCTTCGGGTCGTCGGGAAGGGTGAGTCCCAGTGACTCGGCGGTTACCTCCTCAGCCGGGACGATCTCCCCTTCGACTACCTCGCCCTCGACGATCTCGATCTCGGGTAGTCCTTCATTGGCAGGCATACTCACCACTCACCACTCACCACTCAGCAGGGAGGGAGCGCTCACGCGCTCTCCCCCTCATCCACGATCTCGGCCTCGACCACGTCTTCCTCGCTCTCCGATTCGCCTGCCGGGGCCTGGCTGGCAGCCGTCTCCTGGTACATGCGGCTGAAAGCCCCTTGGCTGGCGGTCACCAGCGCTTCCATCTTCGAGCGCAGCTCGGCCGTCTCGGTCAATTCGTTACCGAGAGCGCTGCGGAGATCGGAGAGGGCGCTGTCGATGCTGGAGCGTTCGTCGGCCGATAGCTTCTCGCCTTGCTCGGCGAGCAGCTTGTCGGTCTGGTGGATGAGCTGGTCGGCCTGGTTGCGGGCCTCCACCTTCTCCCGCCGAAGGCGGTCTTCCTCGGCATAGGCCTCGGCATCTTTCACCATCCGGTCGATCTCTTCCCGGGCCAAGGCAGTACCGCCGGTGATGGTCATGGCCTGCTCCTTGCCGGTGGCAACATCTTTGGCCGACACGTTGACGATTCCGTTGGCGTCGATGTCGAAAGTCACCTGGATCTGGGGGACACCCATCGGGGCCGGTGGAATGCCCGTCAGCCGGAACTTGCCCAGGCTCTTGTTGTCGGAAGCCATGGCTCGCTCACCTTGCAACACGTGGATTTCCACTTCGGCCTGGTTGTCCTCGGCGGTGGTGAAGGTCTCGGTGCGGCGGGTGGGAATGGTCGTGTTGCGCTCGATCATCCGAGTCATTACGGCCCCCTTGGTCTCGATACCGAGGGTGAGGGGAGTGACGTCCAAAAGGAGGATGTCCTTGACGTCGCCCTTGAGCACGCCCGCCTGGATCGCGGCTCCTGCCGCCACCACCTCATCGGGGTTGACACCCTTGTGAGCGTCTTTACCTGTGAGGGACTTGACCAGTTCCTGCACCGCCGGCATCCGGGTGGAGCCTCCTACCAGCACCACATGGTCGATCTCCGATACGGGAATGGCGGCATCTTTGATGGCCTGCTGAAAAGGACCTTTGGTCCGATCGAGCAGGTTCTCGGTTAGCTTCTGGAACTCAGAGCGCGTCAGCTTGCGCTGCAGGTGCAGAGGACCCTCTGAAGTGGCGGTGATGAAGGGAAGGTTGATCTCCGTCTCGGCAACCTGGGACAGCTCGATCTTGGCCTTCTCGGCGGCCTCTTTGAGTCGCTGGCTGGCCATGCGATCGGCCGAGAGGTCGACCCCATGATCGTTCTTGAACCCGGTAACCAGCCAATCCACCACTGCCTGATCCCAGTCGTCGCCACCCAGATGGGTGTCTCCCGAGGTTGCCTTGACCTCGAACACGCCCTCACCAATTTCCAGGACGGACACGTCGAAGGTCCCGCCGCCCAGGTCGAAGACCAGGATGGTCTGGTCGTGGGCCTCCTTGTCGAGGCCATAGGCCAGAGACGCGGCGGTGGGCTCGTTGATGATGCGAAGAACGTTCAGGCCGGCGATCTGCCCAGCCTCTTTGGTGGCTTGACGCTGGGCATCGTTGAAGTAGGCGGGAACCGTGATCACGGCGTCGTTCACCGTGTCGCCCAAATAAGACTCGGCGTCCCGCTTCAGCTTCATGAGGATGCGAGCCGAGATCTCCTGGGGGGTGTACTTCTTTCCGTCGATGTCGGCGACCCAGTCGGTCCCCATCTGCCGCTTGACGGAGCGGATGGTGCGGTCCGGGTTGGTGATGGCTTGCCGTTTGGCCACTTCTCCCACCAGCACCTCCCCGTCTTTGAAGGCCACCACCGATGGGGTGGTGCGGGAGCCTTCAGCGTTGGCGATGATGGTCGGCTCGCCACCTTCGAGGATGGCGATGACGCTGTTGGTGGTTCCTAGATCGATACCGACGGCACGGGCCATGAGTTCCCTCCTTCAGGGGAGATATAGGCTTTGAGTGTGATGTGTCACTATAACTTGAGTCAACCCGTATCAAATTCCCACTGGAGCGAAATATGTTGTCCCGTTCGATGGTTCGAATGAATTACCCAATCTTTACAGGAGATACGTGACCGACTTCCGGCAACCTGAAACCGACCTCTTGCTACCCGTCCTCCCCCTCACCAACGGGGTGGTCTTTCCCCACATGGTGGTGACGTTGCGCATCGAGACGGCCGAAGGCAAGATCGCCTTGGCCGCCGCCACCGCCGCCTCGGATCGCTTCATCCTCGTTCCCCGGGTGGCGGGCCGATTCGCCTCGGTGGGCACCGTGGCCCAGATACAAGATCGCGACGACGACGGCAACGTGGTGGTCAGCGGCCTCGGCCGGGCCCGGGTGGGGGCCGGCTCCACCGACCAGAGCGGGGCGCTCTGGGTGGAAGTCGAGATGTACCCCGAGGTCGATGTTCACGACGAGGCCCTCGATGCCCTGGTGGCGGAATACCGGGCCGTGGTCACCGAGGTTCTCGAACACCGCGGGGTGGGAGCGGTGGCGGAACGGATCCTCGGGATCGAAAACCCTTCGCAACTCGCCGACCTAGCCGTCTACTCCCCCGACCTGTCACTCGAACAGAAGGTGGAGATCCTCGAAACCCTCGACATCCGCGAACGGCTCGGCAAACTCCTCAACTGGATGCGGGAGGTCCTGGCCGATCTCGAGCTACGGCGCCGGGTCCGAGATGAGGCCACCGATCGAATCGACAAGACCCAGCGCGAATACCTCCTGCGCCAGCAGTTGGAGGCCATCAAGAAGGAGTTGGGGGACGAGGAGGGCGCCTCCGATTCGTACCGCCAGAAGCTGGCCGAACGTGAGCTTCCCGAAAAGGTCCATGAAGCCATCGCTCGCGAGATCGACCGCCTCGAGCGGATGTCAGAGCAGTCGCCTGAACATTCCTGGATCCGGACCTGGCTTGACACCATGTTCGATCTTCCCTGGGGTGTGGTGTCCGAAGACCGCCTCGACCTCAACGAGGCCTGGACAGTTCTCGACGCCGATCACACCGGGCTGGAGGACGTCAAGGAGCGGATCGTTGAACACCTGGCGGTGCGGAAGCTCCGCCAGGAACGTGGCCTAACCGAAGACGGCGGCCGCCAAGTCAGCGCCATCCTTCTCTTGGTGGGTCCTCCCGGAGTGGGCAAGACCTCCTTGGGGGAGTCGGTAGCTCGCGCCTTGGGCCGCAAGTTCGTTCGGGTGGCCCTGGGCGGGATCCGGGACGAAGCCGAGGTGAGAGGACATCGACGCACCTATGTCGGGGCCCGTCCGGGACGGATCGCTCGGGCCCTCATCGAGGCCGAAACCATGAATCCGGTCTTCCTGCTCGACGAGATGGACAAGGTCGGGGCCGACTGGCGGGGAGACCCGTCTTCGGCCCTGCTCGAGGTCCTCGACCCGGCCCAGAACCACACCTTCCGCGACCACTACCTGGAGGTGGATCTCGACCTCTCGCAGGTGCTTTTCATCGCCACTGCCAATGTGGTGGAGACAATTCCCGCTCCCCTTCTCGACCGCACCGAAGTGATCCGTCTCGATGGATATACCGACCATGAGAAGGTAGCGATCGCCCGCGACCATCTGCTTCCTCGCCAGGTCCGTCATGCCGGGCTGGAGCCGGAAGAGATGGAGGTCACCGAGTCGGCTCTTGCCACCATTGTCGACCGCTACACCCGCGAAGCCGGAGTCCGTTCTCTGGAACGGGAGCTGGGCAAGCTGGCACGCAAGGTTGCGGTGACCATCGCCCGCGGCGAGAACGACCAGACGAAGGCCGAGAGCGAGGCCGCCCAGCCGGTCGTGGTCGACGCCGAGGACGTTGTCACCTACCTAGGCAAACCCAAGGTCTGGCACGACGAAGCCAAAGACCGTACCGACCTACCGGGGGTGGCCACCGGCTTGGCAGTGACCGGGGCCGGAGGCGATGTCCTCTTTGTCGAAGCGACGGCCATGGACGGCGAGCCGGGGTTGACCCTCACCGGGCAACTCGGCGACGTGATGAAGGAGTCGGGTCGGATCGCCCTCTCCTACGTGGAGTCCCACGCCGATCAACTCGGCATCGGTCGAGAGGCGCTCAAGAAGCGGTTCCACGTTCACGTCCCCGCCGGAGCGGTTCCCAAAGACGGGCCCTCGGCTGGGGTGACCATGGTTACCGCCCTGGCCTCCCTTCTCACCGGACGCAAGGTACGTTCCACCCTGGGGATGACCGGCGAGGTCACCCTGCAGGGGAAGGTGCTGCCGATCGGAGGGGTCAAACAGAAGGTGCTGGCCGCCCACCGAGCCGGGTTGACCCATGTCGTCCTCCCTCTCCGTAACGAGGTCGACCTCGATGACGTCCCCGCCTCGGTGCGGGAGGTCATGAGCTTCCACCCGGTGGAATCGATCGACCAGGTCCTTGAGGTAGCCCTGGACGACTCTCCTTCAGATCACTAGATGGGCTATGGCGCTCGGCCGGTGTCGAGCGCTGAAGCCTCCTGGGGAATGAAGGTGGGGTCAGGAGTGGTCTGGCTGAGGCGGCGCCGGGCGATGTCGAGATACGCCGCCTCTACCTCGAAGCCCACGTAGTGACGTCCGGTTTCCACTGCCGCCACGGCGGTGGTACCGGAGCCGATGAAGGGATCTAGGACCAGGTCTCCCTGGTAGGTGTAGAGCTCGATGAGGCGGCGGGGTAGGGCGACGGGGAAAGGAGCGGGGTGGCCCACCCGGCTCGCACTCTCCGAAGCTATCTCCCAGACATCAACGGTCGCCTCGAGGAATCCTTCCGTGGTCATGGTCGAGAGATGGGGGAGCCCGAGCGCGGCCCGCTTCGCCCGGCTCAAGGCCCGGTCGAAGCGTCCTTTGCTGGCCACGATCACTCGCTCGGTGACGTCGCGTAGCACCGGATTGGAGGCGCTGCGGAAGCTACCCCAGGCGCAAGACCCGCCCGCTCCCTTCGCCTTCACCCAGATGATTTCACCCCTCAGCAGCATCCCCAGATCATCTTGGAGGATGGAGATGACGTCGGCGGCCAGCGACCGGTAGGGGCGGCGACCGAGGTTGGCGACGTTGATGGCCATCCTCCCCCCCGGCTCCAGCTTGGCTCGGCACCGATCGAGTACCTGCCGCAGCAGGTCGAGGTATTCCCCGTACGAACCGGGGGCAGATCCACCCAACTCGGCCTCGTATTCCTTGCCGGCGAAGTAGGGAGGTGATGTGACTACCAGCGCCACCGACCGGTCGGCCACCTGGTCATCGGTCATTTGGGCGGCATCGGCCTGAAAGAGTTGGTCCTTGGCGACCGGGGGCTGCACGTCCTCATCCGCCGAGATCAGCGGAGCGGGGAACCGCCGGTAGAAGGCACTGGCATCGTGTCCTTCCCGCTTTCCCGAACCAAAAGCAGAGGTGGCGGTGGAAGCCATGCCATTGACGCTAACCGCTCCAGGGGCTGGGGCCGCGGACCGATTCGGTAACCAACCGGTAGCAGTCGATGCACGGGTTTGAAACCGGAAGCTGGTATGCTTGCAAATGCAAGCACAGGCTTACAAGCTGCAAATGAGACGTTTTAGATACCAATCAGTCGTAAAGACTCGTCTGGCCGACGGGACCGAAGTTCTGCTGCGCCCCATCAGCCCCGACGACAAACCGCTCCTGGAAGAGGGGATGAGCCGGCTCTCCCCCGATTCTCGGCGTTTGCGGTTTATGGCACCAGTGGAGACCTTGAGCCGGGCGCAACTGACCTACCTAACCGAAATCGACCACCGACATCACCTCGCTTGGGGGGTGCTTCGGGGTGATGAGCCGGTGGCGGTGGGGCGGGCGGTAAGGCTTCATGACGATCCGACCGCCGCCGAAGTGGCGATCACGGTGGTCGACGAATATCAGCGACGGGGTATCGGCCGGCTCCTGATCGAATTGCTAGCCGAGGTCTCTCGGCGGTTGGGCATCGAGCGTTTCACCTTCGAAGCTCTACCCGAAAACGATGCCATGCTCTCGCTACTGCGGTCTTACGGCGCCGACTATCACCTGGGTGAAGGGGTGGTGGCCGGTCAACTCGACCTCCGGTCGATACCCGCCCCCGCCTTGTCGATGGGCGAGGTGGAAGCCTTGACGCTTCGCGCCCAAGCCCGCGCCGATTGACAGGAGCGCCCTCCGGTCCTCGGTCCACCTCTCCTAACGCTCTCCCCGCTCGATGGAGCAGGAGGGGCTCGCGGCTCGCGCTGGCGGAAGAGTCGGTCTCCTGACGTTTCCGTGGGTTAGGGCGGTGGAATGGCGAAGAGAGCAACGAAGAAAGGGAGGGGCTTGCGGTGCCTGGGATCCGGATCACCCATTCGAGGAGACGAGTTGGTCCCTGTCGGATTCTTTGGCGTGCCAGCCCCGCTCGCAACGACTTTCGGCGTGCCGGCCCCATATCCAGGGCTGGTACGACAAAGAACCCCGGGGGCGGTGCCCAGCCGCCAAAGAACCAGCTCCGCTGCCGAATCCCGATCGTTCCCTGTCGGCTGTGCGCCTATCCCTTGCTGATAGCTGCCCTGTCTCTTCCCTCGCTGACCGCCCACAGAACAACAGGAGAGCTAAGGCTCAACTGCCCAGCGCCGCTACCAACCGGTGAAGGAGGGGCACCTGGGCCGGATTGAGCAGCCGGTGCGCCTCGTCGATCCCACTCCAAATCACCCGATCGATTTCCGGAAAGTCCTGGCGCCGGCCCCGCCACAACATGCTGAAGGTTCCGGGGACAAAGCTCGCCAGGTCAAAGTCGGCTTCGACCGCGTAGGCGCGTACCAATTTGCCGGAGCGAAGGTTCACCGACCCGAGGTCAATCCATCCGGCGTCGGGAGGGGTCCATCCAGTTTCTTCGATGAACTCCCGCCGGGCGGCGGTGAGAGGGTCCTCTCCCGGGCCTACCTCCCCTTTGATCACTCCCCAATGGCCGGCATCTTTCCTAGCCCAATAGGGCCCACCCGGGTGTGCGATCATGACCTCCAGATGATCCCGTCCCCGAAACGGCAACAAACCCGCGCTCTCCTTCGCCACTCCCCGATTATGGACCTACGCTTTCCCGGTGCAACGCGCACACCTCCCTGCGGTGCGGGTGCCTGACTTCGCGCTTACTCCAGGTGATTCCCTCGCCAGCAATCTGCGGCGACTGTCGGTAGCCGAGTTCGAGCAGTCCCTGGAAGGATTCTCGGATCCGTCCACCCCCCGCGACGGGGCCATTCACGAGATGAGGAAATCGGCCAAACGAGTCCGGGCTCTCCTCCGCATGGTTCGCCCGGCCCTCGGCGAGAAGATCTATCGCTACGAAAACTCGCTGCTCCGCGATACCGCGGCGATGGTTTCGCCGGTGCGGGATGGCATCGTCATGGTTGAGGCTGTGGAGCGGATCAGGAACCGCTACGGTCGACTCCTGGCACCGGGTGTCTTCGGGACCATCGAGGACCGGCTGCGGTCCCGCCACGAGCGCTTGTCACGCCGGGTCCTGGAGGACGACGAGACCCTGTCCCAAGTCGTCAACACTCTCTATAAGGCCCGATCCCGATACGCTGCCTGGCCGGTGGATGCCTCCGATCCTCGCTCGGGGCATCAGGTGCTGGCTCATTCATGGGTCACGGTGGCGGGTGGGGTTGGTGCCACCTACGGCCGGGGCCGGCGGGAGATGGAGGCCGCCATCCAGCGGCCCAGCCCGGAGCGGTTTCATGCCTGGCGCAAGCGGGTGAAGTATCTCCGGCATCAAATGGAGATCCTCTCGCCGCTTTGGTGGGAGGTGGTCGGTGGCCTGGCCGCTTCCCTCGATAGCTTGGGGGAGGTGCTGGGAGAGGAGCACGACTTGGCCGAGCTGACCCGCCTGGTCACCACCGTACCCGACCTCGCCACCGACCCCGACGAGCGCAGCCTCTTGGTGGGACTGGCCCTCAATCGCCGGCTCGAACTCCAAGGGGCGGCCCGGGTGAGCGGAGCCCGCATCTACGCCGAATCCGCCGACCAATTCACCCGGCGGTTAGGCGCCTACTGGCAGGCCTGGGCGCAGAGTTAGCTCGGCGGCAGCGACCAAGAGGTAGGCACGGACGGGGTGGAGGCCTCCCTTCTCCCCAGGCGGCCCGCTGGGGTGCTCCTATGGAAGGGGAGTACCCCGAATGGGGGGAGGGCGTGTCTCACGTCTCACGTCTCACGTCTCACGCCATGCGTCCTCCCGTCTTGTGGCGCCGCCTCAGGCGAGTAGGTCCGGTCGATGGGCACCTCTACGATCGTGGGGTGGAGCCACCGCTACCAGATCCTTCGCTGATCATCCTGGTCGGTCCCTCGGGGGCGGGAAAGTCCACTTGGTCGGCGGAGCGGTTTCGCCCGGAGGAGATCGTCTCCTCCGACGGGCTGCGGGCGGTGGTGGGAAGCGGAGAGCATGATCTCGACGCCTCCGCCGACGCCTTTGACTTGCTCGACCGTATCGTCTCGGCCCGTTTGAGGCGGGGGTTGCTCACCGTGGTCGACACCCTCGGTCTCGACGACGAGCGCCGCCTTCGTCACCGCCAGCTGGCCGCCGAGGCGGGAATGCCCGCGATCACGGTCGCTTTTGATGTCCCCGAGGCGGTAATGCGAGCCCGCAACCGAGGTCGGTCCCGACCGGTCCCCGAGAAGGTCCTCACCTCCCAGATCCGACGCTTTCGCCAGCTGCGGGAGCGCTTGGAAGGAGAGGGCCAGCTGATAGTTGCCGCCGGCCAGGAGGTGGAGCCGGCCCACTCTCCGGAGGCTCGGCTGAGCCGGGAACGCCAACGTCAGGACCCGGTGGGGCTGCGGTTTTACCTTCAGGTCTCCCGGTTTCCGGCCACCGGATTGGAGGACTGGCTCACCGCGCTTGTAGCCACCGCCGAAGACCTCGGTTTTGCCGGGGTGGCGGTGATGGATCACTTGATGCAAATCCCTCAGGTGGGTCGGCCCTTCGAAGCGATGCCGGAGGCATACACCACCCTCGCCTTCTTGGCGGCGCGTACCAACCGGCTGCAGCTGGGCGCTCTGGTCAGCGGGGTCACCCTCCGCAACCCCGCTCTACTGGCAAAGATGGTCGCCACCCTGGATGTCCTCTCCGGGGGCCGCGCCTACTGCGGAATCGGGGCCGGGTGGTTCAGCGCCGAACAGCGGAGTTACGGGTTCCCTTCCTTGGCGCCGGGCCAGCGCCTCGCTGCCCTAGAAGATGCGTTGCACATCCTTCCGCTCATGTGGGGTCCGGGACAGGCCAGCTACGTAGGGCGGATGACCACGATCGACGAGGCAGTGTGTTACCCCCGACCACTTGGGAAGGTA
>DATEDX010000034.1:0-10326 GCA_035281425.1 Acidimicrobiia bacterium | reverse complement strand
ACCAATGCCGCCTCCGATAGCTCGCAACTTTCCCTGGACTTCTGATCCAGTCAGCCCAGGAACTGGCCCCAACCCACTCTAATCCCATGTCTCTCGCCTTCACGCCTGATGAAGGTCGAAAACGCCGACGACATCTTCGATCGACCTGGGCACCTGCCGGCAACGCCGCTGGTCGGGAAGAGGTGCCGGATCGCTCCCGGTCTCGCGCTCGTAACGTATTCAGATCGTCAGAGACAATTAGTTTCGTAAAGAAGCGCCAGTCGCTGACCACCGGTTTGGGCGTCAACACCCCCGGTCTGGGCGAGGTCGAAGACAGGTCCGGCCAATGGGTAGAAGAAGAGACGGGCGTCGTCCCGGAAACGGCTCGGTAACACCCGAATGAGCCGATCCACCGCGGGCGCATCCAGCGTGTCGCCCGCCCTCATCTGCAGGACCTCGGCATAAACCGGGCAGAAGGAAGCGGCGTCAGCCTCGCCGAGTTCGAATTCGTCGCCACTGGTGCTGCAGGCAATTAAGACGGTCAGCGCCACTACAAAGTGGATCCTGGTCATGCTGGTTCGACGCTTGGGGAAGGCTGACTGTTGGCCCACCAGCCAGTGCGACTAACGCTCGTCCGTGATGGATCCCTACGCGCCCATGGAGCTCCAACAGCGCTCGAACTCGCGCTCGAGCGCTCGTGGAGGTGCCGGGAGTCGAACCCGGGTCCGCTGAGTCGTTAGCGCCGGCATCTCCGAGCGCAGCCGTCGGCGAGCTTTCGGTCGCTAGGACCCCAACGGCGGGCTTCCTAACGGCCTATCCGGAGATGGTCTTAGCCTCCCGGTCCCGGACCCCGGGAGACGCATCCTGCATTGCGACGCCCGATTCCGGCGAGGCAGGCACCCACCGGGCGGACGGGCTGCGTTAGTTAGGCAGCCAGTGCGAAGTTGTCTTCGGCACTTGTGTTTTGGTTCCGGCTCTTTAACGAGGTTCCGGAGACCTCGGCTCGCTTCCGACGCCTCAACACTCAACGTCGAGACCACGTCACCCCCATGGGGTAGGAAACAGTGTATTGCCCCCTGGTGACAAGCGCGACCCGATTCTTGGGGCTGTGGAGTCCGCTTATGGACTCCTGAACCCGGGGTTCGCGGTTAACGACGGCGCAGAGCCCGTTCCATCTCGCGTTGTTGGTCGCGTTCTTTGATGGTTTCGCGTTTGTCGATGCTGCGTTTGCCTCGGCCCAGCCCCAGCTCGACCTTCGCCCGTCCGTCTTTGAGGTAGACCTGGAGGGGGATGAGGGTGAGCCCCTTCTCCGCCAGCTTGGCCGCGATGCGGTCGATCTCCCGCCGCTTGAGGAGGAGCTTTCGGGTTCGTTCGGGGTCGTGGCCGCCGCCCCGGGAAAACTGATAAGGGGCGATATAGGCCCCCACCAGCCATAGCTCCCCGTCACGAACATGGGCAAAGCTGTCTTTGAGGACCACCTTGCCTTCGCGGACGCTTTTTACCTCGGAGCCCTCCAGCGCCAGCCCTGCCTCGAAGCGATCGAGGATCTCGTAGTCGTGGCGGGCCTTCCGATTGGTGGCGATCACCTTCATTCGAGATAGTCCATGGGATCGACGAATTTGCCGTTGATCCTCACCTCGAAGTGGAGATGAGGCCCGGTGCAGTAGCCGGTGCAGCCCACATATCCAATGACCTCACCGCGCTCGACCTGATCGCCGCTGGAGACCGCCAGTGAGGACTGATGGGCGTAGAGGGTGGCCATCCCGCCGCCGTGGTCGATCACCACCGCTCGCCCGTAACCGCCGTAGCTGCCGGCGAGGATCACCGTCCCCGACTCCGAGGCTTTGATGGGGTCGCCGGTGCTGGCATCGATGTCGATACCGGTGTGGAAGCGACGAGTGCCGAAGATGGGATGAATCCGGTATCCGAAGGGGGAAGACACCCGGCCCCGAATCGGCCACGACAATATCCCCGGTTGGTCCCCCTCCGGGTCCTGACGGCTCTGGATTTCGGCTTCCAGGGCCCGAGCATCTGCCTCCAGACCATCCTTGTGCTTTTCGGCGGCGCGGATGGAGGCGTTGATCTCGCCCAGGAGCGACTCCACCTCTTCTGCTTCCCGCTCAGCACGGGCCCGAACCTCTGCAGCGTGCGCCTCCTCCGCCTCCAGCTCCGCCTGCAGTTCCTCCAGTTGTGCCAGCTCGGCCTCCGCCTCAGCCTTGCGGATCAACAGATCCTCACGCAGGCGGGTCTCCTCGCGTTTCAGGATCTCGTACGAGGCGAAGATCGAGTCATCGCGGGCATAGATGTTGCTGGCGTAGGTGAGGGCCGCGGCCGCCTCCGCCACCGTGTCTTGGGCGAGATAGGTGAAGCTGGGAACCGCAGAGGCTTCCATGTACATGAGCACGGCTTGCTCTTCTAGGCGGGTTTTGGAGGCCGTCAACTCCAGCTCGGTACGGGCCAGGGCTTCCTCCAGGGCGGCTTGCTCCCCTTCCAGCACCGCCACTCGGGTTTCGGTCTCCGCCACCCGGGCGGCGATCTCCTCCACCCGGGCCGAGGCGGCTTGATATTCCCGAATGGCGGCGTCGAGCACCTCACGGGCGGCCGCTACCCGCCGGCCGATCTCGCTTGCCTCGGTGCGGGCAGCCTCGATCTGCCCCTCGACGTCGGCTAGCTCCCGGCGAACCTCGGCCAGCTGATCGGCGGCGTCATCGGCGCGGAGGGGAAGCGCCCAGGGAAAAACTAGGAGTATCGCCAGCCCGAAGGCGAGGGGACGAAGGCGGCTCACGTGGGTTCGAGAACCCGCCGCACGCCCACTGGGCGGCTCCCTTCGTCGTCCTCTCGCAGGTAGCGGCTGAGCCCCAGCACTGAGCCCAGCACCCCCGCCATGGCACCAAACAACAAGAAAGCGATTCCCCAACGGAGGAAGAAGCGGTCGGGAATCGCAAAGGTGACGATCTGAATCGTCTCGCCGATGGTCCGCAGATTGCGGGAGGCAATCCATACGGTGAGAACGGCGAGGCCGGCGCCGATCACCCCCTCGATCAAACCCTCGAGGAGGAAGGGAATACGGATGTACCAGTTCGATGCCCCGACCAGTTTCATGATCGCCACCTCGTCACGGCGAGCGTAGATCGCCATGCGGATGGTGTTGGCAATCAGCACCACCGCCGAGATCCCGAGCACCAGGGCCAGCCCCAGGAAGAGCAAGTTGAGAACCTGGGAGAGGGAGTCGAGCTGTTCGATCTGTTCCCCAAACGTGGCAACGTTGCGGACTATCTGGCTTTGTCCAGCTAGTCGCAGCTGCACGTCCCGGTAAAGGCTGATGTCCTCCAACTCAATGCGGATGGAGGCGGGGAGGATGGTGGGGTCGATATCTTGGAAGTTCTGGCGGTCGGCGAAAAGGGTGAGAAATTCTTGATAGGCGGCACCCTTGTCGACATACATCACCGCTTTGACTTCATCCCATCCCTCCACGGTGGACTGGAGGGCGGCGTGAGCTCCAGCGGGGACCCCGTCGCTGCCCTCGTCGTAGAGAAAGGCGATGATGTGGACCCCCTCCTGCCAGGCGAGGGTGTTGGCCCGCACCAGTTGGTTGAGGACCAGGGCCGCGAACGCCAGAGCAAGCGAGATGAAGATCGCCAGCACCGCCCCGATGACGACCAGCAGGTTGCGCCGGAGGTTGATGAGGGCTTCCCTCACCAAAAGGGTGAATCGATTCACGCTTTGGCCTCGTCGGGAAGGGCGATGTCTGCCTCTCGGTGGTCGACGCCCCCGTTGTGGTCCACCGCCGGAATTTGCTCGGTTTCGTAGCGACCCGCCTGCTCATCACGCATCACCTTGCCATCTTCCAGTTGCACCACGCGTTTCTGCATGGCGTCGACGATGGCGTGGTCATGGGTGGCCATGACGATCGTCGCTCCCGAACGGTTGATGCGGTCGAGAAGGCGCATGATGCCCACTGAGGTGGCAGGATCGAGGTTCCCAGTCGGCTCGTCGGCCAGCAAGATGGGTGGCCGGTTGACGAAGGCCCGAGCGATCGAAACCCGTTGCTGCTCACCACCCGACAGCTGCCGGGGGTACCGATCGCCTTTGTCGGCCAACCCCACCAGTTCCAATACTTGACTCACTTGGGGGGTGATGACGCTGCGGGGACGGCCCAGGACTTCCAGGGCAAAAGCCACGTTCTCCGACACCGTCTTGTTGGGGAGGAGCTTGAAGTCCTGAAACACTGTGCCCACCGAACGACGCAAAAAAGGCACTTTCCACGCCGGCAATTGGGTGATGTCTTTCCCCGCCACCCAGATGTTGCCGCGGGTCACCGTCTCCTGCCGGAGCAGCAACCTGATGATGGTGGATTTCCCCGACCCCGAAGGGCCCACGAGAAAGACGAACTCACCCTTTTGGATATCGAGGGAGACGTCGCGGACGGCGACGGTTCCCCCCTCGTAGACCTTGGTGACGTCGCGGAGGCGGATCATGTGAGAAGCTCAATAACCATTCTGTGTGGGTCAAGGCCGGACGGCCAGAACGCCGGTAAGGCTACTCCACTACCTCCGTAACAATGTCCATTCTCTAGACGGAAGACGGAAGACGGAAGACGTGAGACGTGCCCCCCTCCCCCCTTCGGGGTACTCCCCCCAACGTCGGCCCTGACGGGCCTCCTGGGGGGAGAAGAGACCGGAGGGGTTTGAGGCGGCTCCTGGACCGCTAGGTGGGTTGTTTTTCGTGGAGGGCGCGGCGCCAGCGGAGATAGCCGTCGATGAAGTCGTCGATTTCCCCGTTGAGGACCGCGCTTACGTTCCCGGTCTCGACATCGGTGCGTAAGTCCTTCACCATCTGGTACGGCTGGAGCACGTAGCTGCGGATTTGCCGGCCCCAGGCTGCTTCACCCTGTTCGCCTCTGATCTCATCGATCTGGTCGAGCCGTTCCTGACGGGACCGCTCATGCAGTCTGGCCTTCAAGATGGCCAATGCCCGGGCCCGGTTCTGAAGCTGGCTGCGTTCGTTCTGCACTGCCACCACGATCCCAGTGGGAAGATGGGTGATCCGAACCGCTGAGTCGGTCTTGTTGACGTGCTGTCCCCCCGCTCCCTGGGACCGATAGGTGTCGATCCGAAGGTCGTCGTCTTTGATGTCGATTCCCTCCTCCTCCCCGAGTTCTGGCACCACGTCGACTCCGGCGAAGGAGGTCTGACGACGCGCGTTGGAGTCGAAAGGGCTAATCCTCACCAGGCGGTGCACCCCCCGCTCCGACTCCAGCGTCCCATAGGCATGGTCTCCGCGCACGGTCATAGTCATCGACTTGATCCCAGCTTCCTCTCCTTCAGTGATGTCCTCCACCGTCACCTGGAATCCGGCGTCGGCAAGGTATCGCTGATACATCCGGCCCAGCATCTCCGCCCAATCCTGGGCATCGACCCCACCCGCCCCGGCGTGGACCGAGAGGATGGCAGGGTGGTCGTCGTACTCGTCGAAGAAGAGCGACTCCCGCTCGAGCAGGGCGAGGTCCCGGTCGGCGTGGTGGAGTTCTTCCAGCGCCTCCTTTCGGGAGGGCTGGTCGTTCTCTTCGTCGGCCAAGTCGAGGAGCGCCTCGGCATCGTCGATGCTCGAGGTCAAAGAGGCGACCCGTTCCAGAACCTGTTCGAGCGTTGCCAGCCGCTGGGTGACCTGGCGCCCCCGCTCGGGCTCGTCCCAAAGGTCGGGAGCCGAGGCGGCTTCTTTCAGCCGCTCGACCTCAACTGCCTTGCCTTCGAGGTCAAAGGAACCTCCGGGCTTCGGTGAGTCGCCAGCGGAGATCGGTTATGAATTGGCGGGGGTCGGTGATGTCTTGGTTCATGGTTCAGTTCCCCGAAGATAACACCGGCAGTCACAGTTCGGTGCAGACAAAGGCGGTGAGGACCTGGGTGATGCTCACCGCATCGGTGTTGGAGTTGGCTGAGCGCCAGTTGTGCTGCGAGGCCCGGACGGAGTAGGTGTGGGTGCCGAGGCCGAGCACCGCCACCGGAACCACATGGGTGAAGGTGGTTTGGTCGGGCGGAACATTGCCGACGGTGGTGAAGGTGGCATCCCCTCCGGGCGCGTCGTGCAGAACCTCGTAACCGGTCAGTCCCGGCGTAGGCGAAGCCGCCCACGCGAGATCGACCTCGACATTGCCACTGCCTACCGGCCCGCAGGTGGCGGTAAGCCCGCTGGGAGCGGCCACCGTACCCGCTGCCACTGCCGAGGCGCTCGAGGAGGTGGCGGCGGCAAAGACCGCGCTTGCCCCGGCGATCAGCGTCAGAGCCATCGCCGCACTGAGGGTGGTCACCAGGGTCCGCCGGGAAGACCGCCATCGGGAGGCAAGGACGGCACCCGCCGCCACCGCCGCCAGCGTCCACCACGGCCCCCAGAGTTTGGGGAGCCCGGCGAACGGGACCAAGAGCCGCCCTCGCCCGATCACCGCATCAGGCGGTACGAGATTCCCGTCGGGCTGACGATTGGCGTCGCCTCTGGTGAGGTACCCGTCGGGGTCGACTGCCACCACCCGGTGAACGATGATCTCCTCGCCGACCTGGAAGGCCAGCACGCTGCCCGGGTTGAGCGGCGCAGTCGCTTCCTCGACCAAGACCACATCCCCGGGGCGAATGAGGGGGGCCATCGACCCTGAGACGACCACGAGAGGGCGCCATCCCCAGATCAGGGCCGGAACCGCGATCCAAAGGAGGGTGGACCCCACGAGGGCAGCGAACAGCCAGCCCGCAAAAGAGATGACCCGGTTCCGGATGGGTGCTGGCCGGACCGGGCCGGGCAACCGGTCGACGGTCTTCATAGGATCTCCCGGCCTACTTCCTGTTCAGGACTGAACCTCCCAGGTGAAAGTCAAGTTGGTGATCGATTGTCCCTGGGCGCTGTTGTCGGCGGTGGTGGGAAGGCTGACGGTGAATCGATAGCTCCGGGACTCGGGAGTGGAGGAGGGATCCCAGGTGCCGGCACCGCTGGCATAGTCGCTGTGCGTGGTGTCGAAGCCCGCCAAGGTGCCCGATTCGATCGTTCCCGAAGCCGTGAAGCCGCTGCAGTCTCCGAAGGAGCTTCCAGTGCCCTCTTCCACCATCAGGTTCAACTCTGCGCCAAGGGTCCCCGAATCGGTATATCCACCCGAGTAGAGCCGCACCGCACCTGGATTGGTGATGGTGCCCTGATAGGTGACGGCGATACAGGTGACGGCGCTGTCCCCCGGTGCCATCCCGGCGACGTTGAACATCGCCGAGCCACTGTCATCGTCGACCAGTACCACGGTCCCGGTGGATATGGCATTGCCGGTGTTGTCGGTGGTGTCGGTGAAAGCAGCCCGGCTAGCGGTGAGCACCATGACCCCGCTGGCCAATAGCCCGATGAGGATGGCGGCGACCGTCGAGGAACGATCGCGGGGTGATCGCGCAGCAGTAGTGGTCATCTGTTATATATCGGTCGGTTGGCCCGCGGCCGTTGAGGGATTTGGTCGCCTTGGGATCAGGCAGCGCCGTGGCAGCGCTTGTACTTCTTGCCGCTGCCGCAGGGGCAGGGATCGTTGCGTCCCACTCCCCCACCCTTGCTGACCTGGCGCGCCGGCCCTACCGGTTGGGGTGCGGGCTGCACCGGCGGAGGCTGGGCGATCTGGACATGGAACATGTAGCGGATGGCATCCACTTTCACTGCCTCCACCAGGTCGCTGAACATGGCGTAAGCCTCGCGCTGATATTCGACCAGAGGATCGCGCTGGCCCATGGCCCGGAGCCCAATCCCGGCCCGCAGGTAATCCATCTCGGATAGGTGCTCGCGCCACTTATTGTCGATGACGGAGAGCATCACCTGGCGCTCGACTTCCCGCATCACCTCGGCTCCGAACTGCTCTTCCCGCTGGCGGTAGGCCCCGTGAGCGGCTTCGATGGCCGCTTCGGCGATCTCTCCGACCTCGGCGTGTGCGAAGTCGTCGGGGGAAAGGCCGGAGGGGTAGAACTGAGAGAGCTCCTTGTTGAGCAGCTCCCAGTCCCACTCAGCGGAGTCGAGCTCGGCGTTGAGCACGTCAGCCACGGTGTCGCCGATGACCCCATCGATCCACTCCTCGACCAAGGTGTCGCCGGAGCGGTTGAGGATGTCCTCTCGCCACTTGTAAATGACCTCGCGCTGACGATTCATCACCTCGTCATATTTGAGAACGTTCTTGCGGATCTCGAAGTTCTGAGCTTCCACGGTGCGTTGGGCACGCTCGATCGCCTTGGTGACCATGGCCGCTTCGATAGGGACGTCATCGGGGATCTTCAACCGATCCATGACCGCCGAAACCCGATCCCCCGAAAAGCGTCGCATCAGGTCATCTTCCATGGAGAGGTAGAACCTCGACTCACCGGGATCGCCTTGTCGACCGGAACGGCCTCGAAGCTGATTGTCAATCCGCCGGGACTCGTGACGTTCCGTCCCCACCACATAGAGACCGCCGGCTTCCACCACCTGCTTCTTGGCCGGGGCGATCTCTTCCTCGAAACGCTTGCTGGTGGCGCCGAGCTGGGTCTCGTAGTCCGGGTGGTCGGAGGCAACGCCCTGACGTTTCAGTTCCACCTTGGCCAAGCCCTCGGGGTTGCCCCCGAGCATGATGTCCACCCCGCGACCAGCCATGTTGGTGGCCACCGTCACCGCTCCCGGGCGCCCGGCCTGGGCGATGATCTCGGCTTCCCGAGCATGGTGTTTGGCGTTGAGCACTTCGTGACTGATGCCCCGGCGGCTGAAGAGCTTCGCCAGTCGCTCTGACTTCTCGATGGAAACCGTGCCCAGCAACACCGGCTGACCTGCTTCGACCCGGGCGGCCACATCTTCGACCACGGCATTGAACTTGGCGTCCTCGGTCTTGTAGACCAGGTCCGGCTGATCGAGGCGGGCGACCGGCTGGTTGGTGGGAATGACCTGCACTTGAAGTCCGTAGATCTGCGCCAGCTCTGCCGCCTCGGTCTCAGCCGTGCCCGTCATTCCGGCCAGCTTCTCGTAGAGCCGGAAGTAGTTCTGGAGGGTGATGGTGGCCAGGGTCTGATTCTCTTCCTTGATCCGCACCCCTTCTTTGGCCTCGATCGCTTGGTGAAGGCCTTCGGAGTAGCGCCGGCCTTCCAAGACCCGGCCGGTGAACTCATCGACGATCTTCACTTCACCGTTGTCGATGAGGTACTCCACATCGCGGTGATAGAGCTCTTTGGCGCGGAGCGCCGACTCGAGGTGGTGAACGAAGTCGACGGCGGCGTGGTCATAGAGGTTCTCTACCCCCAGGATCTGTTCGACTCGGGCTACCCCTTCTTCGGTGGTGAGGACCTGTCGTTTGGCCTCATCTACCTCGTAGTCCTCTCCCTTCCGGAGCCGGTCGGCGATCCGAGCGAAGTCCCGATACCAGCGAGCGGAGTCGGCCAGACGGCCGCTGATGATGAGGGGGGTGCGGGCTTCGTCGATGAGGATCGAATCCACCTCGTCGACGATGGCGTAGAAATGCCCCCGTTGCACCCGATCGGTCAGACGCATGGCCATGTTGTCGCGTAGGTAATCGAACCCGAACTCGTTGTTGGTGCCATAGGTGATGTCGGCTCGATAAGCAGGTTGGCGCTCGGCGGGCGTCATCCCCGACTGAATCAACCCGACTGACAGGCCAAGAAAGCGGTGGATCGCTCCCATCCACTCGGCGTCTCGGGAAGCCAGGTAGTCGTTGACGGTGACGATGTGGATTCCCCGCCCGGCCAGGGCATTGAGATAAGCCGGCATGGTGGAGACCAGGGTCTTTCCTTCACCAGTCTTCATTTCCGCCACCGAGCCCCGATGGAGGGCGATGGCGCCGATGACTTGGACGTCGAAATGACGCTGGGAGAGCACCCGGCGGGCGGCCTCCCGGACCGTGGCGTAGGCGTCGACGAGAATGTCGTCCAGGGTGGCTCCTGCCTCCAGGCGCTGGCGGAACTCGACCGCCCGGTGGGCCAGTTCTTGGTCGGATAGCGCCTCTGCCTCGGGTTCGGCGCCGTTGATCAGGGTGACGAGCTCCTCATACTCCCGCAACGTCTTTCCTTCACCAGCGCGCAGAAGCTTCTGGAAGAGCGACATCTCGCAAGGATTCTATCGGGGCCTCTAATTGAGACGGGAGACGGGAGACGGGAGACGGGAGAGCCTTCCTCTCCCAGCGAGCGCAGCGAGCGTTGGGGGAGGTGGCCCGGAGGGTCGAGGGGAGGTGGCCCGGAGGGCCGGAGGGGGCGACCCGGAGGGCCGAGGGGACGTGGCCGGAGGGCCGGAGGGGGCGACCCGGAGGGTCGAGGGGACCCGGAGGGCCGGAGGAGCCCGGTTAGCGGCGTTGGACCAGGCCGGCCC
>DATEDX010000033.1:0-3819 GCA_035281425.1 Acidimicrobiia bacterium | reverse complement strand
CCCGCAAAGACCTTTCGCCGGCCGAGGAAGAAGCGCGGGAGGCGGTCTGATGCTGGTCAACCAATTCCTAATCCTGGCCGCCCTGCTCTTTTCGCTAGGTGTCTACGGGGTCCTGGTGAGGCGAAACGCGGTGATGGTCCTCCTGGCGATCGAGCTCATGCTCAACGCCGTCAACATCAACCTGATCGCCTTCGAGTCGCTGCTGCAGACCGAGCTGGCGGTCGGTCAGGTGTTCTCGATCTTTGTCATCACCGTCGCCGCCGCCGAGGTGGGCATCGGGCTCGCCATCGTCCTGATGATCTTTCGCAATCGCAGCTCGGCCAACGTCGACGACTTTAACTTGATGCGTCTCTAGGTTTTCTGGCCTTGACGATGACCCCGGTGGCCACGTGGTCATGATGATCTGGAGGGATGGTTCGGCGCATCAAATCGATCACCTCGTCGCTGAACAACGGATACAGGGCTGCATCGTCGATCCCGAAGGGCCGATGCCCACCTATCCACGTGTCGGTGAATCCCGCCTTTTCGAGTTTCTTGGCGAAGTCACGCTCCGCCATGGCCCCTGATACTCAGCCAGCCCAGGCGCTGGGATCGTTTGCCACTTCGGAGGGAAGGTCGTTTTCCACGGTGAGATCAGCGACACAGAGCCGTCCGCCTGGTTTGAGCACCCGAAATATCTCAGCCAGGGTTCGGCTTTTCCGGCCGGATAGGTTGATGACGCCGTTGGATATCACGAGATCCACCCACCCGCTCTCCAGGGGAATGGCCTCCATCTCGCCCTGGATGAATTCGGTCCATTCAGAGACTCCCGCCTCGACCGCGTGCCGCCGTCCGCGATTGCCCATTTCCTCGAGGATGTCGAGCCCGATGGCCTTGCCATTGGATCCGGTGCGTTTGGCGGCCAGGATCGTGTCGATCCCACCGCCCGATCCGATATCGAGGATGGTCTCGCCTGCCTCGACAAACGCATAGCGGACGGGATTCCCGACCCCAAGAGCCCAGACGATCGCATCGACGGGGACTTCTGCTAGTTCGCTTGAGCCGTAGAGCCGGTGCGCTACCCCCTCACCGCCACCAGCAGAGATACGGGAGTAAGCCTGCCGGACCGACTCCTTGATTTCCTCTTGGTACATGAGATCACGTGTCATTGTGGCTACAACTCCTCGATGAACCGGTGCAACCGTTCGGTCACATGCGGTGGCATCTCCCCAACAGCGTTGGAATTGAGAAATTCCCTCATTTCCTTAGCGAACTCAACTTCGCCACAGCATTTTCTGCAGAAGGCCAAGTGTTGCTCAACTCGCAGCTCCTCCTCGGGAGAAATCGCGTGATCCAGGTAGTCCCAGAGTCTTTCGACAGCTTCTGAACACTTCATCGGTTTTGATTTCTCGGTCATGGCTCAGTCCTTCTTAGGAGCAAATCGGTCTCTTCCGCATACATCCACATTTGTTTCTCGAACAGCTTTCGACCCCGGTGAAGCCGAGCCAGAATCGTCCCTAGCGGTAGGTCGAGGATGCGGGCCAACTCCTTTGTCGAATACCCCTCCATGTAGCGAAGTACCAGACATACTCGATAGACCGTGGGCAGACGCAACAGCACCTCGCCGATGTCCTCTTTTCCAAACGAGTGCAGAAAGTCGAGGTGCAATGAGTCTGAATAGGGAAGCGGGTCTTCGGCGATGAGGGTCTGGTAAAGCGAGAAGTCCTCGATGGTCTCGACCGGAAGTTCCTCAAGGGACCGGGCTTGCTTGCGCAGCTGGTCTCGGAAGATGTTGACCATGGTTGTCTTCAGCCAACGACCGCCGGCTGCCTCCGACCTGAGACTGCCAAAGGCTCGGTAGCCGCGCAGCAACGACTCTTGCACCAGGTCTTCGGCGCCCTCTCGAACCAGCCTTCGTGCCAGCGAATACAGGTTGGGGAGCTCCTGGATCGCCAGCCGCTGGAAAGCGGCCTTGAGGTCCGACTCCGAGCTGAGGGAGACTGACTGGCTAGGAGCTGCTCGCACGTCGTTCATCTCACTGCCAATAAACACCTCTGCGCTAAAGACGACATCGAGAACGAATTCATTGCATCGCCGAACAAATGCAATCCATCGCCGTCGGCTGACGTCCTTTCCAGCGAAAGGAGGTGGATCGATGACCACCACAACGGTACAAGGAGCTCGCTCTGGGAGCGTCGAAAGTCGGCTGAATATTGGGTCCTGGCTCATGGCGATCGCCGCGGTTGGTTTTATCGGTTACGCCGTGATCTTTTTCTTCGTCAACTTCTCCGATTCGTTCCTTGAGCTGGGAATCGGGCCAGAGCAGGTTGATGTTGGGAGAGCGGAGATTTCGGCGTTCAGCCCGTCCCTGTTCCACTACATCAGTCATCTTCATATAGCCGTGTCGGGCTTCATTGCCGCGACCGGCTTAGCCGTGTTACTCATGGTCGTCTATGGCGTCCGGAGGCGACAGCTATGGGCGTGGGTGGGAGCTGTGGCCGCGCCGGTGCTGGGCCTGGCAGTTGCCTTGCCCCCGCACTATCCCAACAACTTCGACACACTGGGACATCTCGGACTGATCTACCTGGCGACGGCGATATTCGTGATCGGGGCGCTATTGACGCTTCCGGCCGTTACTCGTGGTCGGAGTTGACCAACTAAGTGGGCGGCGCCGAGCCCGCTTTCACCTAGGGACGTGAGGAAACATGAACAATCGAGTCAGCCTGTTGTGCGCAAAGTGTGGTGGCGCGGCCGACGGCTGGAAGTGTGCAATTTGCGGTTCGGAGGCACGGGAGCACGACCCCAATCACCAGCATATCGGCTCCGACCGCTACTGCACCCTGAAGTGCGGCCGATGCGGCCGAGCTGACGTCCTCTGTACCTGCGTATAGCTAGTCGCGCCCGACGTCGGTGCGAGGCGGCCGTTGCTTGGCAGCGGCACTAGGGCTCCAACAGCGCGCGGCCGAAGCGCCGGTCGGGCACCAGCCACATCAGCGCCACCACCGCATAGAGGACGACTGCCACTAGCGGGCTCACAAACGCGACGGCTACCGAAACTGTGTAGATAAGGGTCGAAAGCCATCCCTTTCGATCCCGGCCCACAGCCCTGGCGACGGTTGAGTCGGGCCCGTTCACTCGGATTAGCGCCTTAACCAGGAAGAAGTAGGACATCGATGCCAGCCAAAGTACGGCCCCAAAGGCGGCTACCGGCATGGACGCGAAGCCAGCCTCGGCAAACCATCTGATCACGAAGGGAAAGAGCGACAGCCAAAACAGCAGCACCAGATTGGCCCAGAGCACCGCTCCGTCGATATGTCTCACCGAATGGATCAGGTTGTGATGGTTGTTCCAGTAGATCCCGATGTGGACGAACGTGAAGGCGTAAGCCGCCAGCAGTGGAAGGCTTTCGCGGAGGCCGCTGAGGCCGACCGTCTCGGGGACGTGCAGCTCCAGAACGATGATCGTGATGACGATGGCCAGGACGCCGTCGGTGATGGTTTCGAGTCGGTTTTTGGTCAAAGGCTTGCCTCCCAGGGCGCCTCTTTATACTCGCCAGCCGGTGACGCACGGACCCCGTTCTTGTTCATAGGCGCCCTGGTCGCCTCCGTGGCCGAAGAGGGCCACAACCTATCCGACGGAGGGGCGCTGGCCCAGTACGCCGGGATCCTCCTCGTTCTTCCTTTCCTCGCCATGCTGGCTTGTTTCTTCTTCGGTCGACGGATGCCCCGGCACGGAGCCGAATTCGCCATCGGAGCGATGGCCATCAACTGGATTTATGCCGTTGCCCTCTTCATCCTCAACATCACCCAGGGAGTCGCTCACGAGGTCCATTTCCAGATC
>DATEDX010000032.1:0-3318 GCA_035281425.1 Acidimicrobiia bacterium | reverse complement strand
TTCGGCGGCCAGGATCAACTTCCAGGCATAGACCCGCACCAGATACGACGACCAGAGCGGCAAGAGCACCGCCAGCACCATCCAGCCCTTGGCCCGGCGGGGGGCAAACCGGGCGATGTAGTAGGCAAGCGGGAGGGCGATGGCGATCGACGCCAGGGTGACGGCGGTGGCCATCCCCACCGTCCTCCCGATCACCGCCCAGTTGGCGGGGGTGAAAAGCTCTCGCCAGGTGGCGAGGCTGGGAGAACGGTCGATGGTGCCGGCGAAGCTGTCGAGGCGGAAGAAGCTCTGGGTGAGAAGGGCGGCCAGCGATCCGCCGTAGACCCCCACCAGCCATGCCACCGGCAGGGCCAAGAGCAGCAGCACCCGGAGCCAGCGGCGCCGGTAGAGCGCAGCCCCGGCCCGTCGGAGGCGCGGGCGGATCGAATTCGTGGCAACGGTCATGGCCAAAGGGTGGGGTCCGCTTCCGGACCCCACCCGTTGCTCAGATCACCGGCCCCCGATTACCGCCAAGTAATCGGTGACCCACTTGTAGTAAGGAACGCAGGTCCCCCCTGCCCCGAGGCAGTCCTCGGTGGGGGTTTGCCAGAACTTGATCCGATCGAAGCTATCGATGCCGTTGGTCTGACAACCTTCTGCTCCGAGCAGTTCGTTGCCTTCGCAAGCAGACGGCACCGCCGGGACTGACCCGAACCAAGCCGCAAGATCGCCTTGCAACTTAGAGTTGATCGAGTGATTGAGCCACATGTAGGCGCAGTTGGGATGCGGAGCGTTGGCGTGCATCATGGTGGTGTCCGCCCAGCCAGTCGCTCCCTCTTCGGGAACGACGCTCGCCACTGGTACCCCGGCCGCCTGCAAAATGTTGACTTGGAACGGCCAGGTCGAGGAGGCCGCCACTCCCTCGTTTGTGAAGTCGTCTATCTGGATGAACGCATCATGCCAATAGCGGCCAACCAACCCCCGCTGCTGGCGCAACAGATTGAGCGCCTCGTCGTATTGTTCTTGGGTCAGGGCATAGGGCTGCTCGATTCCCAGGAACAGAGCCGCATCGGCGATATAGATGGGGCCGTCGTAGGCCTGGACCCGGCCGGCATTCGACTGCCCGTCGGGCAGCTCCTGCTCTTCGAAGACCACGCTCCAAGACGTCGGCGGCTGGTCGCCGAATACGTCGGTGTTGTAAGCGAGGACATTCGCTCCCCAGTCGTAGGGCACTCCATAGTGGCGTCCATCGACCGTATGCCAAGGGGCATCCTGGAGCCGGGGATCGATTGTGTCCCAGCCCTCGATGAGATCGATATTGATTTCTTGGACGGTGCCGCCGGCGATGAGACGGTTGCTCGCGTCTCCTGAGGCGGTCACCAGGTCGTACTCGTTGGAGCCGGTCATCAGCGCCGTCATCTCATCGGAGGTGCCCGCCGTCTTCACGTTCACCTGACAGCCGGTGTCAGCCTCGAACTGGGTGACCCAGTCGTAGTTGGGATCGGTCGAGCCGTCCTCGATGTAACCCGCCCAGGCGACGATATTGACTTGCCCTTCTCCCTCACCGATCTCGGTGGGAAGGGCGGTGCCTCCATCATCATCGCCATCGCCGGCTCCTTGTCCGCAAGCGGCCAGGATCAGCATCAGCAGCGTCATCCACACGATCGACTTCGACCGCATGTGTGTTCCTCCTCGTTACTCGGTGGCGCCGGCCATCACCGGCGCCGGTGTGGTCGTCTCGACCAGAGGTCGGGACGCATCTTCATTCCAACGCAACATCACTCGTTGGCCGGTGAGTGTCGAGCCCGAGGTCAGCGGTCTGACGTTCTGACTCACCACCCACAAGGCTGCCTCCCCCACGTCGACGCGGAGCCGGTTGAAAGCCCCGAGATAGGTCGACTCGATGACCGTCCCTTCGATCCCATGGGTATTCACCGGAGGCGGGAGGTCGGGGTCGGTAATCCAAATCTTTTCCGGTCGGACCGTGAAGGAGGCCGGGCTGCCGGTGATGCGGAGGGCAAGGTCGCCGGCGATGACGTTGGAGGTGCCGACGAAGCCGGCGACAAAGGCGTTGTTGGGGCTCTCGTAAACCTGGGCCGGGGTACCGACCTGCTCGACCCGGCCTTGGTTGAAAACCGCTAGCCGATCGCTCATCGTCAAAGCCTCTTCCTGATCGTGGGTGACAAAGATGAAGGTGATCCCCACCTCGCGCTGGAGCGACTTGAGCTCGATCTGCATGGCTTGGCGCAACTTGAGATCGAGAGCGCCGAGGGGCTCGTCGAGGAGCAGGACCGAGGGGCGGTTGATCAGAGCCCGGGCCAGGGCCACCCGCTGGCGCTGTCCGCCCGACAGCTGCGATGGCTTGCGGCCCCCGAAGCCCTCGAGCCGGACCAGGGACAGCGCCTCCTCCACCCTCCGGGCGCGTTCGGCTTCCGGAATCCGGCGCACCATCAGCGAGTAGGCGACGTTCTGATTGACCGTCATGTGGGGGAAGAGGGCGTAGTCCTGGAAGACGGTGTTGACGTCGCGGTCGTAGGGCGGCAACCCGGAAACGTCCTTGCCGTGCAAAAGGATTCGCCCCGAGGTGGGTAGCTCGAAGCCGGCGATCATCCGCAGACAGGTGGTCTTCCCCGAGCCCGAAGGGCCGAGCATGGCGAAGAACTCACCGTCGCCGATGGCGAGGTCGACCCCATCCACCGCGACCACGGTTTCGAAGTGCTTGGAAACTTGCTCGAATTCGACGGCGACGGTCACTGGCTGGGGGAGTGTATGGACCGAGCCGCCTGCGATGCGGTCTAGATGGAACCGATCTCCTCAGCCAGGGCACGCAGGATCGGAAGTGTGATCAAGTCCTTGGGTCGATTGGCCGCTTCCTTGCTGCGGATGATGTCGCGTAGGGCTGCGACCTTCACCGCGCAACCGGCGAGCTCGAACTCGACGCTCCCGGCAACCAGCGCCTCGTAATCATCGAGGGCGGCGGGGGCGAAGGTCAGGTCGAGATCTCCACAGCGGGTCGTCATGTTGAGCATCGCCATCGACTCGAGCAGGACCGGATGCGGATCAAAGGCGACGCCATCCGGTTCATCGACCGCCCGCAGGCGCGCCTCGAGATCCCGCAACGCGGCCGCCAGCTTGGCCAGATTCTCCGGCGACCTTCGGGGAACGATGTCGGCGTCGTTGGTCATTGCTGGCGAACCGTGCACCACCCCGGCTAAACCACCGACCAAGACGTAGTCGACCTGGTGCTCAGAAAGCACCCGAAAGATGCAGCCGGGGTCGAGCGGGGCGGGCATCTATTCAACCCGGCGAGCCGAAGCGAGCAAACGGCTCAGATTCACA
>DATEDX010000031.1:0-8914 GCA_035281425.1 Acidimicrobiia bacterium | reverse complement strand
GCCGCTCTCTACGCTCACAACTTTGGTCTCTCGGTGGCGCTTGTCACCGACGAGCGACCAGGCGGCACCTGCCTCCTGCGGGGCTGCATCCCGGCGAAACAGTGGCTCCAGATCGCCGAGGTTTATCACACGGTTCAGCGCGCCTCCGACTTCGGGGTGATGGTCGCCGAACCCGAATTGGACTGGGCGGCGGCACTGGACCGTAAAGAAAAAACGGTCGACGGGCTAGTTCGGGGCGTGACCGGGCTCCTCAAAAAGCGCAACGTGGAGATCGTTACCGGACGCGGGCGGGTGGACGGACCCGGATCAGTTGTCGTAGCCACCGATGAGGGCGATCGTCGCTTGGAGGGGCGTAATCTCATCATCGCCACCGGTTCCTACTCGCGCACGCTTCCCAGCTATCCCATTGACGGGCAACGCATCGTCACCTCCGACCATGCTTTGGACTGGCCGGCTCGCCCCGAACGAGTGGCCATCATTGGGGCCGGTGTCATCGGCTGTGAGTTCGCCAGCATGCTCGCCGACCTCGGCTCCGAGGTTCACGTCATCGAGTTGCTTCCCCAGATCGTCCCCGGATCTGACGTCGATGCTGCCCGGCTGCTCGAACGGGAGATGACCCGCCGGGGTGTCAAGTTCTATCTGGAACGAAGGGTCGAGGAGCCAAAGCTGGGGCCGGAGTCGATCGTGGTTCCCTTCGGCGATGAACGGGTCGAGGCCGATGTGGTTCTGGTGGCGGTGGGAAGAGGTCCCAACACGGAGGGAGTGGGGCTGGAGACCGCCGGGGTCACCGTTGAGCGAGGTTTCGTGAAGGTCAACCTCGAGACCATGGAGGCGGCCCCTTCGGTATATGCGGTCGGCGACATTGTGGCGGAGACACCCCAACTGGCTCACGTCGGGTTCGCCGAGGCCATCGCCGCCGTGACCCATATCGCCACCGGCCGCCCGGTCCCGGTCAACTATCTGGCCATTCCCCGAGTGACCTACACCCATCCCGAATTCGCCGAGGTGGGCCTGACCGAAGCCCAAGCCCGGGAAAGAGGCTTTGAGGTCGAAACCACCACCCATGGCTTCGGCGGGGTGGGGCGAGCGATCATCGTTGGGGAAAACCGCGGTACGGTCAAGCTGGTCTCGGCTAAAGACGGTGCCATCTTGGGTGCATCGGTAGTTGGCCCCCAAGCCGGCGAGATGATCCACGAGTTGATGTATTCGGTGGGATGGGAGGCATATCCGTCGGAGGCGGCCGCCTTTATCCATGCTCATCCCACACTCTCAGAAGCGGTCGGAGAGACTCTGCTCTCTGCGGCCGGAAGAAGCCTGCACTAGGAGGACGGCCACATGGCTACCAACGTCACCATGCCCCAATTGGGGGAAACCGTCACCGAGGGGACCATCCTCCGGTGGGCCAAACAGGTCGGAGACACCATCGCCGCCGACGAGATCCTGGTGGAGATCTCCACCGACAAGGTCGACACCGAGGTTCCTTCACCGGTGTCGGGGACGGTTCTAGAGATCCTGGTCCCCGAGGGGGAGACGGTTGGGGTAGGTACGGCCCTGGCGGTGATAGGTGAAGCCGGCGAGGCTCCAGCCGCCACCGCTGCCGAAGCAGGACCTGCCGAGGAGGCGCCGGCCGAAGCGGCCAAGTCCGATGAGGCTCCGAGGGAGGAAGCGCCCCGGCACGCTCAGGCGGAGCCTGCCCCGCAGGCCGAACCGGGCTCGACACCGAGGGACGCAGTGACTCCAGCCCCGTCGATCGAGGCGGCCGAACCGGCCGTCGCCGAGCCTCAGCCGGCACCGGCTCCGGAGCCCTCAACCGTCAGGAGTGCCGAGGCCGACGGTGAGGAGGTGAGGGGGGTGCTGTCGCCGGTGGTACGCCGCCTGGCCCGAGAGCATGAGATCGACCTCCGACAGGTGGAGGGCACCGGTGAAGGTGGCCGCATTACCCGCCGTGACATCGAGACCTTCCTCAGTCGGGCCGAGGCCCCGGCCGCCGCTCCCGCCGCTCCTCCTCCACCTACCGAGCCCGAGCCTTCCCCGGCCCCGACGCCGCCGGCCCCGACTCCCCGGGCGGCGCCCGAAGCTCCCGCCCCCCTGGCCCCACCCGCTCCCGAGGTGGCGGAGGGGTCGGAGGAGGTACCGCTGGAACGGCTGCGGGTCCGCATTGGCGAGAACATGATCAAGGCCAAGCAGACCGCCGCCCATGTCTGGACCTCAGTAGAGGTCGATTACGAGCGGGTGGAGCGGGTGCGCCAGGCACGGTCACCCCAGTGGAAACAGGAGGAAGGGTTCTCTCTCACGTATCTCCCCTTTATCGCTCGAGCCACCATCGACGCCCTGAAGGCGTTCCCGGTCGTCAACAGTTCTTTCTTCCTCGAGGAGAAGAAGGCGGTGTTTCACCGGACCGTCAACCTGGGAGTCGCCATCGACCTCAACCAGAAAGGCCTGATCGTGGCCACCATCCGTAACGCCGATGGGCTACGGCTGGTGGGTTTGGCCCGCAAGATCCGGGAGCTGGCGGAAAAGGCGCGGGCCGGCAAGCTCGACCCCGATGACGTCTCCGGCTCTACCTTCACCGTCACCAATCCAGGTCCATTTGGCTCTTTCATGTCGGCCCCGATCATCAACGTGCCCAACACCGGCATTCTCTCTACCGACACCGTGAGCAAGCGACCGGCGGTGGTGACCACTCCCGACGGACAGGACACCATTGCCATACGCCACATCGGCTATCTCGGTCTGTCGTGGGACCATCGGGCCTTCGACGGTTCCACCGCGGTGTTGTTCCTGCAGCGGATCAAACAGAACCTGGAGCAATGGGATTGGCAGCAGGAACTGACCTGAGACGTGAGACGTGAGACGTGAGTAAGGAGTTGCGGATCCGCTGGCTGGGGCGACTGCCGTACGAAGAAGCCTGGGACCTGCAGCGGGCCATCTGGGAGGGGCGGGTCGAGGGCCGAGCCGACGACTACCTATTGCTGGTGGAGCATCCCCACGTCTATACCGTGGGCCGAAACGGGGACGGGTCCAACCTGCTCGTGTCTCCCGGATCGCTCCCGTCACTGGGTGCCGAACTCTTCAACGTCGATCGGGGTGGTGACATCACCTATCACGGGCCCGGCCAGCTGGTCGGCTATCCCATTGTCCGGCTGGCCGATCCCAAACAGGTGGTCCCTTATGTGCGGCGACTAGAAGCCACTCTGATCGGGGCGCTCGGCGAGTGGGACATCGAAGCGTGGACCGAGCCCGGGCTCACCGGGGTGTGGACCGAGCGGGGAAAAGTGGCGGCGATCGGTGTCCGGGTGTCGCGACAAGTCACCATGCATGGTTTCGCTCTCAACCTGGCACCCGACATGTCTTACTTCGCCCGGATGAACCCGTGTGGAATCACCGACCGGACCGTTACCTCGGTGTCGGCATTGGCGGGACGGCCGGTCACCCTGGAGGAAGCCATCGAGGTGGTGGGCAGGCAATTTGCTGCCACCTTCGGTTATTCAAAGCCGGAGGTGCAGCTGGGAGCCTTCACCAAAGGCCAGGGTCGGCCCCGAAGCTTCGAGGTCGACCGGCTCCTTGCCGCCGGCACCTTCTCCCCCGAACGCCGCCAACAAGAGCCAGTACTGATCAACGGCCGCCTCCCGGGAGAGCCTCCGCGACCGGAATGGATGAAGGTCACGGCCCGGATGGATGGCGACTACCTGGCGTTGAAGAAACTGATGCGAGGCCTGGACCTTCACACCGTGTGTGAAGAGGCAGGATGCCCCAACATCTACGAGTGTTGGGGGATGGGTACTGCCACCTTGATGATCCTGGGCGACCGCTGCACCCGGGCCTGTGGGTTCTGCAACGTGACCACGGGGCGACCCACCGAGGTCGATGTCCTCGAGCCTTTTCGGGCGGCTGAGGCCATTCGCCAGATGGGGCTGCGTCACGCGGTTATAACCTCGGTTAACCGCGACGACCTCAACGATGGGGGCGCGGCCATTTTCGCTGCCACCATCCGGGAGACGCGCCGGCTCAGCCCCGACTGTGAGATCGAGGTGCTAATCCCCGACTTCAAGGGTGATCGGGCAGCGATGGAGGCGGTCCTCGAAGCCGAACCCGACGTCCTCAACCACAACACCGAGACCGTCCTGCGGCTCCAGCGGGAGGTCCGTACCTCTGCGAACTACGGGCGGTCGCTGGCCTTGCTGGGGAGGGCCAAGCGTCTCCGCCCCGCCAGCTTGGTGAAGTCGGGTCTGATCGTGGGGATGGGCGAAACCAAAGAAGAGGTGCTGGGGGCCCTGGCGGACCTGAGAGCAATCGGGGTCGACATCGTCACCATCGGCCAGTACCTACGGCCCACTGCCCGGCACCGCCCCATCCATCGCTACGTCCATCCCGAGGAGTTCGCCGAATACAAAGAGTACGGGGAGGGGCTGGGGATCCGCCACGTGGAGTCGGGACCGCTGGTCAGGTCGTCATATCACGCCGCCTCCGCCCGAGCTGCCGCTGCCAGCTGATCACCGCAGTACTGAGAGCAACCAAATCGAACCGGCCACCAGTACGACGATTGCTGTGATAGCGGCCAGGATCAAGAGATAGCGGGTGCTCACCCGGACAGGCTATTGCCCTGCTACCGGAGGCTTAATTTGCCTGCCCCGACGACCGATGCCGGGATCATGAAATCGGGTCTTAGGTCCCGCTTGTAGCGCTCCCACACGCTGATAGTGTGATGAAGCAAGCGGAGCTGGAGTGGGTGGGTGTCCAAGATTAGGTTTTCCTTAGGCTGTTGTAGCCGTGGTCCGTGGGCTGGCAGAGGTCGGGGCGCATGATCGTCAAGATGAAGCCTGCGGCCACTCAGAGCGACATCGACTATGTGGTGGCGCGAATCTCGAGCCTGGGGTTCCGAGCTCATGTTTCGACGGACCTAGGTCAGTCATTGATTGGAGTGGTTGGTCCCTCCGACCCGAGTACCTCAGCAGCATTGAGTGGACTGCGAGGAGTGGAGGCGGTCCTGCCGGTTCGAAATGCCTACCGGTTGGCGTCGCGCGAGTTTCGGGAGGCACCCTCCATCGTGAGGGTGGGGGAGGTCGCCGTCGGTGAGGGGGAGCCAGTCGTGGTGATGGCGGGTCCCTGCTCGGTGGAGAATCGTGCCACGATGATGGAGGCTGCGCTGGCGGCAAGGGACGCCGGAGCGGTGATGCTCCGTGGTGGAGCCTTCAAACCCCGCACTTCCCCCTACAGCTTCCAGGGTCTAGCTGAGGACGGCCTTCGACTTCTCGCCGAGGCCCGGGAGGAGACGGGCCTGCCCGTCGTGACCGAGGTCATAGCTCCAGAGACGGTTCCGATGGTGGCCGAATACGCCGACATGCTCCAAATCGGCACTCGCAACATGCAGAACTTCCCGCTCCTCATGGCTGTAGGTCGCAGCGGGCGGCCGGTCTTACTCAAGCGGGGCATGATGTCCACCATCGAGGAGCTGCTTCTCAGCGCCGAATACATCCTTGCCCAAGGCAACCATCAGGTCGTCCTCTGCGAACGGGGAGTGCGCGGGTTCGACACAGTCACCCGTAACACCCTCGATATCTCGGCGATTCCTGTCCTCAAAGAGCGGACTCACCTCCCGGTCATCATCGATCCCAGCCATGCAGCTGGAAAGCGGAGCCTGGTTCCCGCCCTAAGCCGGGCCGCGGTGGCGGCGGGTGCCGACGGGTTGTTGATCGAGATGCACCCTCAGCCGGAAAAAGCATTAAGCGACGGCGACCAGTCGGTGACTCCACAGCAGTTGAAGGCCCTCGTCGACGATTGTCGGCGAGTCGCGACGGCGATCGGGCGCTCCCTCTGATGGCTTCCCGAACGCCGCCCCGCGGGGTCACCCTGCCCGGACGCCTGTTTGACCGGCTGCAGACATCACCGGATTCGCCGGCCCTTGCCTTCTACCGCCCCGGTCGGGGCCCGACCGAATGGAAGGCCTATGCAGACGTCCACGCCGAGGCCGCAGCTACCGCGGCCGCCATGGCAGATCTTGGATGCCGGCCAGGAACGGCGTGCATAATCGTGCTGCCCAGCGGACCGGCCGCGGCCCGATTGGTGCTAGCGGCCCTCTTACAAGGCGCCCTACCGCTCCTGATCGCACCTCCCTCGATACTGGGATCCGGCTCTGACTTGGCCCGGGTGCTGGATTCGACCGTGCGTCGCTCCAAGGCCAGGCTGGTCGTGTGCCCCCAGACAATGGCGGATGAGATCGATCCCTCGAGATGGCGCTCGACCCGCGTCGTCTTCGGGGAGGAGACCCTCACCGCCCTCCCACCTGGAGAAGCTACAGCTCCCGCCCCGTCCGGCCCCGGAGACCTCGCCGCTCTGCAACTCACTTCGGGCACCACCGGTCTGCCCAAGATCTGTATGTGGAGCCATCGGGGGGTTCTGGCTGCCATTGACGGTATGACCGCCGCCATGGCCGTCGACCAAGACGACATCTTTTTCAACTGGACCCCGCTCTATCACGACATGGGACTGGTGAACAACTATCTCACCTGCCTCCTCGCTGGCATCCCCTTGGTGATGATGAGTCCTCACGACTTCGTGAAGTCTCCTGTCTCCTGGCTACGAGGCCTTACCGAAACCCGCGCCAATGTCACCTGGTCTCCCAATTTTGGGTTTGCTCTCGCCACCCAACGGATCAGGGAGGAGGAGTTGGAGGCGGTGGAGCTGAGCCACGTCAGCGGGTTTTGGAACGCCGCCGAGCGAATCCATCTATCCACCATGATTGACTTCCAGCAGCGTTTTTCGCCATGGGGTCTCGCTCCCGATGCGCTCAAAACCAACTTCGGATGCGCCGAGAACGTTGGAGGCGCCACCTTCACCGAGACGGGCAAGCCCTTCTCCTATGAATACGTGGATCGAGATGCCCTGCTCGTGGAGAGGTTGGCTATCCCCTCCACGGCCGAGTCTCCCACCGCAGTGGCGGTAGTCGGGGCGGGTAGGGCTCATCCTTTGATGGAGATCTCCATCCGCTCCAGACAGGGCCAACCACTCCCCGACGGTCACATCGGCGAAATCGCCCTGGACACCCCGTCACGAATGTTGGGGTACTGGGGAGATGCTCGGGCGAGTCAGCGTGCGCTGAGTCATGGCGTCCTGCGTACGGGTGACCTCGGCTACCTTCGGGAGGGCGAGCTGTTCTGGGTGGGCCGAGTGAAGGAGCGCATCACCGTGCGAGGCCGCAAACTCGACCCAAGTGATTTCGAGCCAGTTCTCTTCTCGGTTGATGGTCTGCGCAAGGGCTCCTTTGCTGCCTTCGGGGTGGACGACGAAGCGACGGGAACCCAACGCGTGGTGGTCGTCTCAGAAGTCGTCGAGCCCCTACCCGTCCCTCCCTTCCGGCTCCGGGAGTCGATCGCGCGCGCCGTCCTCGAAAAGCTGGGCTTGTCGGTGGAGGTGCTCCTGGTTCCTCCCGGGACTCTCACAAAGACGTCGAGTGGTAAGCGCCGTCACCGGCATTTTCGCCGGGAGTATGAACGGGGGCGGCTGCAGACCATTCAGATTGAGTCGCCATGACCGCCCTGGCTTCTAGCGGCCGCGAATCGGCCGCAGACCCGTACGACCCACTAGGCGATCTCTTCGTTGCGCAATTCGCTCGGCCCTCCGATCTCCTTCCGGTGAATCTGAGAGCGCTGACACCGTTCCAGCGGTCGCTTCTGGTCATCGACGGCACCGTCACCAAATTCCTCGAGGCCTTCACACTGCAACCGGTGGATGTGGACCTGATCAGCCAGGAGACGCGAGTCCTCACTGAGTCCCATGAATGGCTGGAGGCCGAAACCAAGACAACGGTCATCGCCCGCGAGGTGGTGTTGAGGGGCCGCTATGACCGCGTCCTCCACGCTCATGCCGCCTCGCTCCTGGTATTGGAACGTTTGCCGGTACCCGTTCAGAACGGCCTGAACACCAATCCGGGTGGGCTGGGACGCATCCTTCTGGAGAGCAAGCTCGAGACCCGCCGAGAAGTGCTGTGGTACGGACGGCAGCGGAGCAATCATCCGCGAGCTGGCGAACTCTCGGGGCGGGAGTTCTTGACCCGAACCTATCGCATCATTTCCTCGGGTCGCCCGCTCATGCTCATTAACGAGCAGTTCCCGATGCCCGATGACTTGCTGCCATCTCACGAATGACGGAGGACTAATCATGAATCTGAATGACCTGGGTTCCTTCACGGAAACCTTGGGCCGGGCCGCCCTCACCGAGATCCAACTCAGGCGTTTACAGCTGGGGTTGGGAGCAATACTCGAAGGAAATCGCTTCTATAACCGCAAGCTCGGCGATGCCGGGCTCAAGCGGCCCTCGCAGCTCCAATCGATGGCCGCGTTGGCTGAGCTTCCGTTCACGACCAAGCAGGAGCTGGCGGCCGACCAACTAGCAAACCGACCCTACGGCACCAACCTCACCTACCCCCTCGAGAATTACACAAAGATCCACCAGACATCAGGGACGACCGGTGAACCGTTGCGCTGTCTTGACACCGACGAGTCGTGGCGATGGTGGACGGAGTGCTGGGCCTCGGTCTATCGGGCAGCCGGGGTAACCGACCGCGACCGGATCTTCTTTGCCTTCTCCTTCGGGCCGTTTATTGGGTTCTGGAGCGGCTATGACGGAGCTCGTCTGATCGGAGCACTCACATTTCCCGGAGGCGGGATGTCGTCGGTGCAGAGAGCGCGGGCCATTGCCGTCAACGACATCTCGGTCCTGGTCTGCACCCCTACCTACGCTCTCCACCTGGCCGAGGTAGCAGAACAGGAAGGCGTCGATCTGGCCAACTCCAACGTCCGGGTGACCATCCATGCTGGTGAACCCGGGGCGAGTATCCCTTCCACCAAAGCTCGGATCGAGAAGGCATGGGGTGCCCGCTGCTACGACCATGTAGGCGCGACCGAGGTGGGAGCTT
>DATEDX010000030.1:0-26327 GCA_035281425.1 Acidimicrobiia bacterium | reverse complement strand
TATGGCCGGATCTACGCGGCCGTGGCCGGCGCCGGACGAAAGCCACGCCGCGCCCGCGTGGTCGATCTGCTGATCGCCGCCATCGCCTCCAGCAACCAGATGCCCCTCTACACGCGCAACCCTGATGATTTCGAACCCCTGCAGGGTGTTATCGACATCAGCGTTGTTAAGGGGCTTTGAGAGGTCGAAGTCAGGTTGCGGGATCAGACCTACAGTTGAGCTGAGTTCGACGGAAGACTTGACCCTACCGAAGTGTCAGGTCTGGTCGATCTGCTTCGAGCAAGCCACCCCGCGCTCGGGTCCGAACTGGGCGAAGAGGTCGTAGAAGGCACTGATTGCCTCCCGGTCTGGAGTGTCGAGCAGGAGTCGCTTGGTCCAGGCAGTGAGAGCGATGGGGCTTTCCATCCCTTCCCTTGGAGCGACGATAACGTGGCTGGGAGCGTCACGGCCGAAATCTTCCAGGACCTCCCGGTCGGCCTCCGACACGGTGGGGTCATATTGGACAATCACCGCCCCGTGTTCGAGAGTGTGGACCTGGTTGACATCGGGGACCGGCTCCCGATAGATGCCACAGGCAGCAGGCGTCGAGGCGTGGGGACCGCTGGTGGGGGGGTTGGAGTTGTAATTGGGAGTCGGGCTGTTGGCCTCAATGTGGGCGGCACCCTGATCGGCGAAGGTCTCGATGTTCGCCAGGGCGGCTGGCGGCGGGCGGGTTGCCAGGTAAACAACGACCCCTACCAGTCCCACCACGATCGCACCGGTGATTAGGTAACGGCGCCGCTGCTCGGCTTTCTTCGCCTGCTGGCGCCGCTCCTCGGCTTCGACTTGTTTCTGTTGGGGATTACGACGCGCCCCGCCTCGGGACATCGGACGAAGCTCCTTTACGACGACCGCGGCATGAGATGATGGCCGAAGTCAATCCCTAAGCCAAGCTCGGTCACTGACGCTGTGCGCTGCTTCATTCTCGGGGCCAGAGGTGATCAACACGATCACCCTGAACCCGGGGTTCGCGGTTTGGGGCTATCGACCGGAAGCGAGAGCTCCGGCCAGAAGCAGCCCAAATACCAGGTGGAAGCGGGCGGTTGCGGCCAGCAACGGAGGAAGGGGGCCTCCCCGCATTACCTGGCGGGCAAGGTGCAGTGCGAGGGGGAGGGCGGCTGCCACCACCAGCGAAGCCACGGGTAAGACGGCGAGAACAGCCCCGCCGGCGACAACCAAGAAGGCGGCTATGAGCAGTCCCAGGTATAAGAGGCGAGTGGGGCGCTCGCCCATGATCACCGCCAGGGTTCGTTTGCCGACCCTGGCGTCGGTGTCGAGATCGCGGAGATTGTTGATCACCAGTATCGCCACCGCGATCAGGCCGACGGGGATGGCTGCCACCCAGGCGACCACGGGGACGCGACGGTCGTGGACGTAGCGACTCCCGGCGGTGGCCACCAGTCCAAAGAAGATAAACACCGACACTTCCCCCCAACCCCTATATCCGTAGGGGAAGGGACCGCCGACGTAACCCAGCAGAGCCACGATGGAAACGGCTCCGACCAGCAACACAACCGGGCCGGCCAGAATGGTCAAGCCCACTCCACAGAGGGCGGCCACCCCGATGACGATCCAGGTTGCCCGCCACATCCGTCCCGGGGAGATCACCCCCGCCGCCACCATCCTCGGAGGGCCCAACCGATCGACCGGGTCGGCGGCTCGGGCGGCGTCGGAGACATCGTTGGCGAAGTTGGCGGCGACTTGGATGGCCAGCGCACCCAGGAAGGAGAGAACCCCAGCTCGCCAGTCGAAGCTGCCGTCGGCGACGGCGGAGGCGGCTCCCGCCAGGACCGGCACTACCGCTGCCGGCAAGGTGCGAGGACGGGCCGCTGCGATCCAGGGATTCACCGGGGCTAGAAGTGCCAGGGGAACTGGCGGAATCGCGGCCGCCGCTTCTCGAGAAACGCTTGGCGTCCCTCTTCTGCTTCCGGGGTGCCGTAGGCGAGGCGGGTCGCCTCGCCGGCGAATAGTTGCTGGCCAATGAGGCCATCGTCGATGGCATTGAAGGCGTACTTCAGCATTCGCTGGGCGGTGGGTGACTTGCTGCCGATCTCCTCCGCCCACTCCAGGGCGGTGGCTTCGAGGTCACCGTGGGGTATGGAGGCGTTGACCATACCCATGGCCACGGCTTCGTCGGCTCGATAGTCCCGGCCCAGGAAGAAGATCTCTCGGGCCCGCTTCTGGCCCACCATTCGGGTTAAGTAGGCCGACCCGAAGCCCCCGTCGAAGCTGGCCACATCGGGGTCAGTCTGTTTGAAGATGGCATGTTCGGCGCAGGCGAGGGTGAGGTCGCAGACCACATGTAGGGAGTGTCCTCCGCCCACCGCCCAACCGGGAACGACGGCGATCACGATCTTCGGCATGAAGCGGATCAGGCGCTGAACCTCAAGGATATGGAGGCGGCCCAACCGCCCCTCCTCCGAATACTGATAGCCGTCAGCCCCCCGAATGCGTTGGTCTCCCCCCGAACAGAAGGCCCAACCGCCATCCTTGGGAGAGGGCCCGTTGCCGGTTAACAGCACCACCCCCACCTCGGGGGTCTGGCGGGCGTGATCGAGTGCGGCGAACAGTTCATCGACGGTATCCGGCCGGAAGGCGTTGCGGACTTCGGGACGATGAAAGGCGACCCTTACCGTGCCCTGGTCGAGGGCGCGGTGGTACGTGAGGTCGCGAAAGCTGAAACCATCCACCTCCTGCCAGCGGGTCGGGTCAAAATGCTCGGAGACCACAAAGTGAATGTAACGGACGGTGAGCAGATGGGCGATTGGCTGGCGACACAAGCCGATGAGCGAGGTGGCTCTCTCTTCGTCGAAGACGGAGATGGGAGCCTGAGCTACGGGCGGGTCGAAGAAATGGTCGCGGCGCGTGCTCGCCGGCTGGGGGACAGGTCCGGTACTCAGGTGGTGGTCAGGCCCCGCCTCGTAGGCGAGGCAGTAGTGGAACTGCTGGCCGCCTCCCGAAGCGGAGCTGTCGTGGTCGTGATCGGGCCTGATCGGCCCGATGGTGAGGATCTGGCGCAACGGGCAGCCGCTGATACCCGACCAGCCCACACGATCCTTTTCACCAGTGGGTCGACGGGATCGCCCAAAGGGGTGCGAATCGGGTCGACGAACTGGGAGGCGGCGGCTGAGGCGTCGAGCACCCACCTGGGCCACGGCCCGGGTGACCGCTGGCTGTGCCCCCTTCCCCTTTATCACATGAGCGGGTTGGGTGCCCTGTATCGGGTGCTCCTCACCGGCGGCACCCTGGTACTTGCCCCCGAGCTCAAACACCTCTCGCATGGCATGCCAGGAGCCCAGTGGGCTTCGCTGGTCCCCACCCAAGTCCACCGCCTGCTGGCCCAAGGCGGATCTCTGCAGGCGGGCACCAAGATCCTGGTGGGAGGGGGTCCCGCCCCACCGGGCCTGGTCGAGAGAGCCCGCGAAGCAGGATTGGTCGTCCTCCCCACCTATGGCATGACTGAGACCACCGGGCAGGTGGCGACGGCGCTAACCCCCGGTGGAGCTCTGCGACCCTTGCCGGGGGTGAAAATAGCCATCGGAGCAGGCGGGTGGATCGGGATCGGGGGGCCCACTGTCATGCTGGGGTACGTGGGCGAGGCGGACGAGGACGGATGGTTTCAGACCCGCGATCGGGGCCGGCTTGATGGCGACGGTTCGTTGCTGGTAGAAGGACGGGCCGACCGGGTCATCATTACCGGGGGGGAAAAGGTCGATCCCGATCGGGTCGCGGCAATCTTGGCTGAGCATCCGCTGATCGACGAGGTGTTCGTTTTTGGCCAGCCCGATCCCGAGTGGGGAGAAGTGGTGGTTGCCACCTACCTGGGTCGAGCCGAACCCACCGAGTTGATCGGGGAGGAGTTTCCGGCCCTGCCCGCCCATGCCCGCCCCAAACGCTGGCGGCGGGTCTCCCGGCTACCGCGAAACGAGTTGGGGAAAGTCGACCCGGAGGCGCTGCAAGGGCTCATCGCTCAGGAAGTCACTCGAGATCCAGACGCCGGCTCTGCTTGAGCTGGCTTCGCCGCCGCTTCTCCTGGAGGCGCCGCTCCCGGGAAGCGACCGTGGGCCGGGTGGGGCGACGCTGGCGGGGCGGGCGGGCGGCCTCGTTGAGGAGGAGGGCGAGTCGTTCCCTGGCCAGTCGTCGATTCTGCAATTGGCTGCGGGTGTCGTCAGCGGCGACAGTCACCACCCCCCCCGCAGCCCGCCCAGCCAATCGGCGCAGGATTCGCTCCTTCATCTCAGCGGGAAGTGATGGGGAGGCACCAAGGTCGAAACGGACCTCAGCCCTGGTGTGAGCACGATTGGCGTGCTGGCCTCCCGGCCCGCCGGAGGGGCCGAACGTCCACTCCAACTCCCGATCGGGGATCTCCCGGCCCCCCACTATCACCTGTCATCCTTCCCAATCTTGCCGACGGCGCGACGGCATCCGCCCCTATGGTGGAGGAAGAGCCGGCGGGGGAGGGTCTGCCCGCAGGTGGATGAGGAGGAAACATTCATGGAAAGCGGTCTCGATAACCAGGCTCGCGTCCTGTTCAGAGGCGCCCTGGCGATATTCGTCGTCACCATCGTCATTGGAATTCTCAACGGGCTTGACATTTGGGAACCCAGCAGGCAGATGATTCTTACTCATGTGCATGCGGGCACCCTGGGTTGGATCACGCTAGCGGTGGTGGCCGTCTCCCTCGCCATGTTCGGCCCCGGAGCCGACAGTCGGGCGGTGCAGTCGGGAAGCAGGATGGGGATGGCCTCACTGGTGACGGTGTCGCTCTACGTTCTGGCCTTTGCCACCACCAGTGGAATCCTCCGACCGGTGGCGGGAACCTTGCTGCTGATCGCCATCGTCTGGCTGCTGATTTGGGTGGGAGGCCGCTATCGGCAGAGCGAAAAGACGACTGCCCAACTTGCTCTCTACCTCGCGGTGGTGTCGTTGACGATCGGGGCCATCCTTGGCGTGCTACTCGGTTTGTTAATCGCCCGCGGGTCGCTGCCCGGGCTCGACGCCGACACCGCCGCCCGTCTGGCCGGTGCCCACCCCGCCGCCATGCTCATCGGCTATCTCATCCTGGCCGGGGTGGCGGTTAGCCACTGGGCACTTAAGGGTGGTCAAGGGCGCTTGGGACGATTCGTGGCCTGGGCCCTATTCGTGGCGGGAATCGTTGCCAACGTCGCCTTCGTCTTCAACCTGGTCATCGAGCTCTCACCGGTGTTCTCGGGCTTGCAGGTGATCGCCATCATCGCCTACATCATCCACATGTGGGGCCATCTCAAACTCAGTGCCTGGCGAGGCGGCGGCAGCTCCAACTTCGCGAGGGTGGCAGTGGTGGGGTTAGTGGTGGGGATCGCGCTACTGGTCTACGTGGTTCAGCTATTCACCTCGGGACAGCTCGACCCGGAGACGGGGACCGGTCCCATCGGTGTGCTCATCGCCTTCGACCACACCATGTTCATCGGGGTGATGACGAACGCCTTGTTTGCGGGCGTGGCCTCGCTGGCACTGGTGTCAGCCGCTACCAACCGCATGATCCTTTTAGCGGTCAACACCGGAATCGTTCTCTTCCTGGCCGGGCTGGTGGCGGATTCCGCCGTGCTCAAGCGGATCGGCACCCCCATCCTCGGGGTGGCACTTCTCTACGCCATTGTCACCTACTGGCAACGTCTGCGCCCCGCACCTGCCTAGCCACCCGAGGCCCCTCCGGCCCTTCGGGCCATCGGCCCGGCCCCCTCCGGCCCTTCGGGCAACATCCCAGGACCCCCTCCGGCCCCTCGGGCCACCCTCCCCCAACGCTCACTCCGTTCGCTGGGGGAGGAAGTCTCACGTCTCACGTCTTCCGTCTTCCGTCTTCCGTCTCCCGTCTTACCCCTGTTCGTAATACTCCGTACCCAGATGGGTAATCAGATCCTCCCCCATCAGGGCGCGAAGGTTGTTCTTCAGCTTGGTTAGCTGGATGAAGAGGTCGTTTTCGGGATAGAGCCCTTCGCCTACCTGAGGGTTCTTGAAGTAGAAGGAGAGCCACTCCTGGATCCCCGACTTTTCCGCCCGTTGGGCGAGATCCATGAAGAGGGCCAAGTCGAGCACGATGGGGGCGGCCAGGATCGAGTCCTTGCAGAGGAAGTCGATCTTGATCTGCATCGGATATCCCATCCAGCCGAAGATGTCGATGTTGTCCCACCCCTCCTTGTCGTCACCGCGGGGCGGGTAGTAGTTGATGCGGACGACGTGGTACAGATCGGCGTACAGGTCTGGGTAAACCTCTGGTTGGAGGATGGTCTCCAACACCCCCAGTTTCGAGACCTCTTTTGATTTGAAGTTCTCGGGGTCGTCGAGCACCTCGCCGTCCCGGTTGCCGAGGATGTTGGTGGAGTACCACCCCCGGATCCCGAGCATGCGAGCCTTAAGGCCGGGAGCGATCATCGTCTTCATCAGGGTCTGCCCGGTCTTGAAGTCCTTACCGGCGATAGGGACTTGCCGTAGCTCCGACAGCTCCACCATGGCCGGGATGTCAACGGTCAGATTGGGGGCGCCGTTGGCGAAGGGCACTCCCGACTGAAGGGCGGCATAGGCGTAGATCTGGGAAGGGGCGATAGCCGGATCGGAGTTCTTCAGACCGGTTTCAAAAGCAGCCAGGTCGCGATGGACGGGGGCCGGTTCCTGGTAAGCCTCGGTGGAACCACACCACACCATCACCACCCGCTCGCATTCATGGTCGGAGCGGAACCGCTCGATGTCCTCCATCAGCAGTTCGGCTTGGTCCATCATGGTGGGTGCCTCTTTCACCTGATCGAAGCCCTCTAGCCGCTTCACCCATTGCGGAGAGAACACCGCCGGCAACGGCTTGATGAGCCGCAACTCGTCGCCGATCGACTCCAGGTGGGAAGGCTCGAGCACCCCGGCTTTCATGGCCGCGGCGTAGGCGTCGTCGGAAAACGGATCCCAACCTCCGAACTCGAGGTCGCTGAGGTCGGCCAGCGGCACCAGCTCTTTGATCATCGGGTTGCGCTTCTCGGTGCGTTTGCCGAGGCGGATGTGTCCCATCTGGGTCAAGGAACCGATGGGTTGGGTGTAGCCCCGACGAGCAGCGAGGACCCCGGCATAAAACGTGGTTGCCACGGCTCCCATTCCCGGGGTCAGCACTCCGAGCTTCCCGGTGGCGGGAGCGATTCTGTTTGCTTCTGACACCAGCACCTCCGGCACTTGGAAATTCGCTCCGGGGCGAAGGCGACCCGGGCCCTGGCGGTAGAGTCGCTGGGTGGAGCTGGAACTCGATCCGCTGAAGCCCACGATAGACCTAGCTTTGCTCGCCGACGCGGTGCAGGCAGTGCAAGGCAAGCTCAACATCCTCGGTGGCGGATGGGACACCCTTTACGTCTCGGGCTTTCCTGCTCGCCATCCCAGCATGGCCATCGCTCTGCGGATGCGGATTCCCTGGGGGCTCACCGGTACCTCGATCCAGCTCGGAGTGGAATTGCAGGATGCCGATGGAAACTCGATGTTGCCTGGTGGCCAGCTCCGCCACCTCGTCCGGGTGCCGAAGCGGGAAGGCCAAATGGACCGACCTGACATCGGGGTGGTGCGATCCTTCACCATCAGCAACCTCACCTTCCCCGGTCCGGGCGACTTCTCGTTCGTCATCTCCATCGACGAAGAGGTGACTACCCGGCTGCGCTTCTCGGTGAGGAAGCGCCAGTGATTCTCCCCATGTTCCCCCTCGGCCTGGTGGTGTTTCCTTTCACTGCAGTGCCGTTGCGTATCTTCGAACCTCGTTATCGCCGGCTTCTCGACCGGGTTCTAGCCGGCGAGGCTACCTTCGGTACCGTTCTCATCGAGCGCGGCCAAGAGGTGGGAGGGGGCGACGAGCGCTTTTCCGTCGGCACCCTGGTCAAGCTGGCTGCAGTGGGCGAACCCGAGGAAGCCGGGGATCGTTATGCGGTGGTGGCGGGGATCGGGCGGATCGAGGTCCAGGAATGGTTCGAAGACGACCCATATCCGCAAGCCGAAGTCATCGAGGTGCCGGACGCACCCGAGCAGGTGGGACCTGATCTGGAGACAGCACTGTGTTCATTGCGCCGGGTTCTGGCGCTGGCTTCTGAGCTGGGCGCCGACGTCTCGGGCATCGGACTCGAACTGGCCAACGATCCGGTAGCCGCCTCGTATCAGCTGGCAGCTCTGTGCCCGGTCACCGCCCTCGATTCCCATCGATTACTGGCCGCCCCCGGGCCGGCCACCCGATTGCGCTGGGCCGCCGGCATGCTCGACGAGAGGGCGATTCTCCTCCAGGCGGAATTGGCCGGTCTGTGACGGAAGTGCCCCGCTACCGGGCCGTGATTTTCGACCTGGGCGGGGTGGTGCTCGACTCCCCATTGGCTGCCATTGCGGCCTACGAAGCCGCCAATGCCATCCCTTCAGGCGCCGTCAACCGGGCGGTGGCGAACAGGGGCGCAAACTCTGCCTGGGCACGTCACGAGCGGGGTGAGATCGACTTCGCGTCCTTCTGCGAGCAGTGGGAGGCGGAACTGGCTGAGGAGGGCTTGGTGGTCGAAGCCGCCGAGGTGATGGCGAGGATCGAGATGACCCTTCGCCCCCGGCCCCGGCTCCTCGACCTGATTCGCGGTCTACGGAGGCGAGGCATCAAGGTGGGAGCCATAACCAACAGTTGGAAGACCCTGGGCGACGCCGGGATCGACGATGAGTTCGACGTCGTGGTGCACTCCTGGCGGGAAGGAGTCCGCAAACCCGAGCCGGCGATCTATCACCTGGCCCTGCAGCGGCTGGGGGTAAATGGCCCCGAAGCGGTCTATCTCGATGACATTGGTGCCAATCTCAAACCGGCCCAGGAGCTTGGCATGAAGACCTTCAAGGTGACCGACGAGGAAGCCGCCGTGACGTTCCTCGCTTCCCTCCTCGGCTCCCTTTCCACTCCTTAGCGTCCCAGGGGCTCAAGAAAATTAGCCCCCGGGCCGATAAACGGAAAGCCCATCAGCCTGTAGCCAGGGAGTGGCGCTTCGGCGTCGGATACGGGGTGACCTAAATGCGGGCACAGGTGGCAGCGGCTAACGCTGGCACCGACAATTAGAGGCCGGGGACCTTCCTTCGTCCCCGGCCTCTGACGTTGTCGGGCGAGCGATCCCACCGGGCCCCGGCCGGCGCAAGAGCAATTCGAGTTTGCGCGTTCGTGCACAAGCCAGGTAGTTTTTCTCGACCCAAAGGGATGGGGGTTCTCATCAGACCACAGCTCAACACTGTTTCTCGCCGCGGGTTCCTCCGATATCTCGCAGGAACCGCCGGTGCGGCAGCGTTGACGGCGTGGCCGGTCCCGGCGTTGGCAGCCAGCGAGCTCCAACTCCACTTTCCCCAAGATCCCCGGGTGACCTACTTCTCCTCGACCTTCGGGGCACCCCGTCCCGGCGGGCGCCGACATGAAGGCAACGACTTGATGGCGCCCAAGCTGACCCCCGTATACGCCGCCACCGACGGCACGGTGACCGTCGTCAGCGATGGTCCCCGGTCGGGCCGGTATGTGGTCATCGAACTGTCCGACGAGTGGAGCACCTGGTACATGCACCTCAACAACGACCTTCCCGGCGGGGACCGGGGACGGGCCGACTGGTCTCACACTCTGGCGCCGGGGATCGAGGAGGGGGCCTCGGTAATCGCCGGCCAGCCGATCGCTTTTGTCGGTGACTCTGGAAATGCCGAGGGGAAATCGCCTCATACCCACTTCGAGCTGCATCGATTGGGCCGGCCCATCAATCCTTTCCCCTACCTGGTCGATGCCTTTGAGCGGGCGGTGGCCGCTCTGGCGGAAATCGACCTGCAGAACCAAGTCGAAGCGCTCTGCATGCCGGGGGTGGACGCCCCGGCCGTCGATCCCGAACTGTGCCCCAGCCCGGTAGGGCCGGTCTCGCCGGAGACACCAGGAATCGCCGGCGCTGACTAGTTGGAGAGCGAGGCGGCATCGTCCTTGGCGGCGACCTCTTCGGCTATCTCCCCCGGGGTCCGGTCACCAACTGCGACTTGAGCATTCTCCCGGCTGCTGGGTGGGGTGGCATCGTCCGTCACCCAGATGATTCGCCGAGCCCCCGCTTCCTCGGCCGCCTGGGCCCAGCCTCGGAACACCTCGGCGGTGTTGGCGGCGAAGCTGATGTCCCGTCCATCGCCCACCGCGGGGCCGATCAAGACCACCGAAAAACAGTGGAGGGAGGCTCCGGCAACATGACTGGAATCGGAAAGATCCCCTAGCGCAACCTTGGCTCCTCGCTTCTTGAGGCTATCTACAGCCGCCGGGTCGGAGACGTAGGCCCGGATCTCGCGGTCGGGACCGAGCAGGCGCTCGATCACAGCCTCGCCGAGTGGATGATCGGCTCCGACGACGATGACGGGCACCCGGGCACGCTAGTGGGCTGAGCTATTCCCGCACGTCCCAAGTCTCACGTCTCACGTCTCACGTCTCACGTCTCCCGTCTTCCGTCTAAGAACAAGGTTTCCCCGCCCGGGGTAGGCGCCGTATGATGCCTGGCTCCCGATGCGGAGCGCACCTCTCCACGACTCCCGTTTCGAGCACGATGCCTGTGGCGTCGGGTTTATCGCCGCTCGCGACCTGCAGGCGTCCCACCGCCTCACCCGGCTGGCGGTCGACTGTCTGGCCCATCTCGAACATCGAGGGGCCCGGGCCGCCGATGGCACCGGCGACGGAGCCGGTCTCCTCACCCAAGTGCCCTACCAGCTTCTGGCCCGGGAACTAGACATTCGGGGAATCGTTCCCCCCGGCCCAGAGGCATTGGGAGTGATTGTCTGTTTTCTCCGCGCCGGCGACCCGGCGGGAGCCGAGGTGGGAAGGCAGGCGGTACGGGAAGCGGTACTCGCCGTAGGGATGAAAATCCTCTGCTTTCGCACCGTCCCCATCCATCCCGCCGCCCTCGGCCGCCGGGCCCTCGAGTCGCTTCCCCTGATCGAACAGGTCCTGATCGAGGCCCCTGCCGATCTCGGGGGAATCGACCTGGAACGAAGGCTCTTCCTGGCCCGGAAGAGAATTGAACGGTCCGGAATCCCCGGCATCAACGTGGTCTCCTCTTCCAGCCGGACCCTCGTCTACAAGGGTCTTTTCCACGCCTCCAGCATCGCCGACTTCTACTGGGACCTGGTCGATGCCGACTTCCAAACGGCTTTCGCCATCTTTCATCAGCGGTATTCGACCAACACCATGCCCTCCTGGGAGATTGCCCAGCCATTCCGGACCCTGGGCCACAACGGCGAGATCAACACCATCGCCTCCAACCGCTCCTGGACTTATGCCCGGGAACGGGTGGCCACTTCCAGTGCCTGGGGGGAGCGGTTGGCCGACATCACGCCCTTCCTTCAGCCCGCACAGTCGGATTCGGGAAGCCTCGACAACATGTTCGAACTGCTCCTCCTCTCCGGTCGGAGCCTCGCCCACGTCAAAGAACTCCTGGTACCGGCGGCGTGGGAAAACGTGGCCGATCTCTCTCCGGAGCGGCGGGCCTTCGCCGAGTACCACTCGTTCCTCACTGAGCCCTGGGACGGCCCGGCGGCGGTGGCAGCCACCGACGGCATCAACCTCTGTTCCTTCGTCGATCGCAACGGACTGCGACCCGCCCGATGGGCGGTTACCCCCGAAGTGGTCCTGGTGGCGTCCGAGGCTGGGGTGTGCCCGGAGGAGGAGTCCCGGGCGGAACGGACCGGTCAATTGGGTCCGGGCGAAATCATCCTCTTCGATCGGGAGCGGGGGGAGATCCTCACCTCGGAAGAGGTCAAGGATGCCCTTGCTCGCCAGGCTCCCTACCAGGATTGGATCGGCACGGAGACCTTCTACGTTCAGCATCCCTTCGACGCGCTGGCCGACGACCGCTTCGATGCCGCCAGCCTCTGCCGGGTCTTCGGCTACACCCAGGAGGAGCGGCGGGTGATCCTGGCGGAGATGGCGGAGGGCAAAACCCCGACCGGCTCGATGGGGAACGACACCGCTCTCGCCGCCCTGGCAGAAGAGCCGCGCCGGCTCACCCAATATCTCCACCAGCTCTTCGCCCAGGTGACCAACCCCCCGATGGACCCCATCCGTGAACAACTGGTGATGTCGCTTCGAACCTACATGGGACGGCGGGCGTCACTGCTGGAGGAGAGTTGGGAGACGGCCCATATCGTCGAGCTCAGCTCACCGGTGCTCTCCGACGCCGAATTGGAGAAGATCGTCCGCTCTTCCGACCCCCGTTTCTTCTCCTATTGGATCGCCGCCACCTGGCCGGCAGCCGAAGGCCCAGAGGGCATGGAAGCAAAGCTGCGGGCTATCGGCGCTGAGGCAGTAGAGGCGGTGGAGGGCGGGGCAGCTCTGGTCGTGCTCTCCGACCGAGAGGTCTCGCCGGTCGATGCGCCCATTCCCATGGTGCTGGCGGTGGGGGCGGTCCATCACGCCTTGATCGAGGCCGGGGTGAGGATCCGGGCTTCGATCATGGTGGTCTCCGGCGAACCCCGCGACTCTCACGACTTGGCCATGCTGATCGCCGCCGGGGCCTCGGCCGTCAACCCCTATCTGGCCATCGACCAAGTCCGGGCCCTGGCCGAGGAGGGAATGGTGCCGGTCGACCCGGTACTCGCCCAAGAGAACTATCGCTCCGCCCTCCAATCAGGGCTCCTCAAGATCATGTCCAAGATGGGGATTTGCACGGTTTCGGCCTACCGGGGCTCCGAGCTCTTCGAGGTCATGGGCCTGGCCGAGGAGGTCAGCCAGCTCTGCTTCCGCAACGCGCCCCACCGCTTCACGGGGCTGTCACTGGTTGACATCGCCTCGCGGGTCTTGGACCTGCACGCCCGATATGAAGTTGGGGAAGAACACCCCGGAGGCTTCTACAAGCATCGGGGGGGAGGGGTGCTCCACATCACCGGGCCGGGTGTGGTCCTCGCCCTGCAAAAGTCGGTCCGGAGCGGGGATCCGACCGATTGGGACGCCTACGTGGCAGCCATCGAGAGCCGGCCACCCTCCACCGTCCGCGACCTACTCGGATTCAGACCCCGCCGGCCGATTCCCCTGGAAGACGTTGAGCCAGCGGAACGGATCATGCGCCGTTTCGTCGTCTCCGCCATGAGCCATGGAGCACTGTCCCGGGAAGCCCACGAGGCACTGGCCGAAGCCATGAATCAGATCGGCGGTTACTCCAACTCCGGGGAGGGAGGAGAAGGCCCCGAGCGTTTCCACACCCCCCGCAACTCGGCCATCAAGCAGGTGGCCTCGGGGCGGTTCGGGGTGACCCCGGCCTACCTCGCTTCGGCCGAGGAACTGCAGATCAAAATGGCCCAGGGCAGTAAACCGGGGGAAGGCGGTCAGTTGCCAGGCCACAAGGTCACGGCCGAGATCGCCCGGCTCCGTCACACCGAGCCCGGCGTCAGCCTCATCTCCCCCCCACCCCACCACGACATCTATTCGATCGAAGATCTGGCCCAACTCATCTACGACCTCAAGGCTTTCAAGCCGGGAGGACGAGTCTCGGTCAAGCTGGTCTCCGAACCCGGAGTGGGTACGGTGGCAGTGGGAGTGGCCAAGGCGCAGGCCGACGCCATCCTCATCTCCGGGACCGAAGGCGGCACCGGCGCCTCCCCGCTGGAGTCGGTCAAACATGCCGGCGCCCCCTGGGAGTTGGGGCTGGCGGAAGCCCACCAGGTACTGGTCGCCAACGGGCTCCGCTCCCAGGTCACCCTGGAGACCGACGGCGGGCTTCGCACCGGGCGAGACGTGGTCATGGCCGCGCTGCTGGGGGCGGAACGGTTCGGCTTTGGGACCCTCCCCCTGCTGGCACTGGGCTGCAAGATGGTCCGCCAATGCCACCTCAATACCTGCCCGGTGGGCATCGCCACCCAGCGAGAAGACCTTCGGGCAAAGTTCACCGGCGCCGCCGATCACGTCGTGGTCTTGTTCCGGCACCTCGCCGAGGACGTGCGGCGCCACCTCGCTCAGCTCGGGGTCCGTTCGGTAGCCGAGCTGGTCGGCCGGGCCGACTGGTTGGAGCCCATCGACCATCCTTTGGCGGCCGGGATCGCTCCCAAGCTGGTCCGGGCCGAGGGCCGCCACCGTCATCCCGGCTACAGCAAGGCGGTGCCTTCCCGGCTCAACGACCGTCTGGTGCTGGAGGCGAGCAAGGTGCTGGAAGGGGGAGACCCCATCGAGGTGTCGTTGCCGATCAGGAACGTGGATCGGACGGTGGGAGCTCGTCTGGCCGGGGAGATCGTCACCCGGGGGCTCGATCCCCTACCCCCCGGAAGCATCAAGGTCCATCTCGCCGGGGTAGCCGGGCAGAGCTTTGGTGCCTTCCTCGTCGACGGCATGGAACTGAGGTTGAGAGGCACCGCCAACGACTACGTCGGAAAGGGGATGGGCGGGGGAGTAGTCACCGTTGTCCCTCGACGGCCCAATCATCACACGCCCCATGCAGCCGGCAATGCCGTCCTCTACGGCGCCACCGGCGGTGAGGCCTATCTGGCCGGGGCGGTAGGACAGCGATTCGCGGTTCGCAACTCCGGTGCGGTGTCGGTAGTGGAAGGTTGTTCCGACCACGGCTGCGAATACATGACTGGTGGAGTGGCGGTGGTGCTGGGCCCGGTGGGACGCAATTTCGCCGCCGGGATGACCGGGGGCGTGGCCTATGTCTGGGACCCTCACTCGGTCTTCAACCGTTACATCGCCGATACCTCACCGGCCATGCGCAGGCCGCTGGAAAGCGAAGCCATCGATCTGTCTCAGATCCTTTCCCGCTACTTCGACCTCACCGACAGCCCGGTGGCACGGAAGATCCTCGACGACTGGCCATCGCAAAGTGGCCGCTTCTGGGTGCTGCGGGCCAGCCGGCCGGTAGGGGCCGGAGACCACCTGAAAACCCGATCCGAGGTCGGTACCCCGGCTTGAACCCGATCCTTCGCCTCTTTGGGTCGTGCCCTGATGCCTCCGCGGCTTGCCCCCCAGGGCAATTACACTACGGTCATAGTGCAAATAGATCCGGTGGAGTGATTGCAGATGGCCACTGTTGATATCGATCTCGGCGCCTACAAGTTGGGCTGGCGGGACGAGACAGAATACGAATTCAAGCCCGAAAAGGGCCTAAACGAGCAGATCATCCGGCAGATGTCGGAGATGAAGGCGGAGCCGGGGTGGATGCTCAATCAGCGGCTGAAGGCGTATCAGCGTTTCCTCCGTAAACCCATCCCCCAATGGGGCGGTGGGGGAGCGCTCAACGACATCGACTTCGACGACATCTACTACTACATCAAGCCCGCCGGGGGTCAGTCCAAAGACTGGGACATGGTTCCCGAGTCGATCAAAGCCACCTACGAGAAGTTGGGCATCCCCGAAGCCGAGCGTAAGTACCTGGCCGGGGTGACCGCCCAGTACGAATGTCTCCGTGGAGACGTGCGCGTCTACACGATCGATCGGGGCATGGTTGCCATCAAGGAAGTTCAAGCCGGTGATCGGGTCTACTCCTACAACGAGAAGACTTCGCAGCTCGAGGTGCACCGGGTCAAGGCGGCTCAACAGACCGACATCCGTCAGACCCACCGGATCGAAGTCGATGGCGGGAGGGTGGTCTACGCAACCGACAATCATCCCTTCCTGACTGGTTCCGGCTGGAAACCGGCCGGCGAGCTATCGGTCGGGGACGAAGTGATGGTGGCGGTCACCGTGCCCGACGCCGGCTCGTCGTACCAACCGGAGCGTCCCAAAGGGACCCCAGACGAGTTCCCGGAGGAGACCTCACCCAAGGTGGCATGGCTGTTCGGGTACGCGCTGGCCGGTGCTTCCATCGACCTCGACGGCTCCCAGCTGGTGTTTACCGCCGATGGCGACACCGCCGCCCTGGTCCATGGCACCGTCGGGTCGACGTTTTCTGTCCCTGCCATTGTCGGTGGGGGATCGGTGACGGTCGACTCCAAGCCGCTGATTCGCTGGTTCCAGCGCAACGGCCTCATCGGTGATGCCCGAACCCGGCGGGTGCCGGCTTGGGTCTTCGGACTTCCCGGAACGGAACGGGCGGCGTTTCTACGCGGACTCCTCGACGGCTCCCGCTCCACCGGGCTGTCTGGACCGCTGGCCGGCGACGTCTCCGACCTCGCCGAGCTGACCAGCAATTCCGGGCCGGAGAGCCGCACCGCCTACGCCCCCATCGTTTCCATCGAGGCGGCCGACGTGGCCCCGGTCTTCGACATCGAGGTAGCCGGACCACACAACTTCGTGGCCGAGGGTGTCATCGTCCACAACTCGGAAGTGGTCTATCACCGCAACCGCGAAGACCTCGAGTCGCAGGGGGTTCTCTTCTGTGACATGGACACGGCGGTGCGTGAATACCCCGACCTGGTCCAGGAGTACTTCGGCACCGTCATCCCTTCCAACGACAACAAGTTCGCGGCTCTCAACTCGGCGGTGTGGAGTGGAGGAAGCTTCATCTACGTGCCTCCCGGGGTTCATGTCGACCAGCCCTTGCAGGCCTACTTCCGCATCAATGCCGAGAACATGGGTCAGTTCGAACGGACCCTGATCATCGTGGACGAAGGCGGCTTCGCCCACTACGTCGAAGGTTGCAGTGCTCCCGTCTACACCACTGACTCGCTCCACTCGGCGGTGGTGGAGATCGTCGTCAAACGGGGAGGCCGCTGCCGTTACACGACCATTCAGAACTGGTCCAACAACGTCTTCAACCTCGTCACCAAACGAGCCGCCGCCTACGGCGAGGCGACAATGGAGTGGATCGACGGCAACATCGGATCCCGGCTCACCATGAAGTACCCGGCCGTGTGGATGATGGAGCCCGGTGCGCATGGCGAGGTCCTTTCCATCGCCTACGCCGGCAACGGCCAGCATCAGGATGCCGGGGCCAAGATGGTTCACGCCGCTCCCCACACCACCTCCACCATTGTTTCCAAGTCCATCTCCAAGGACGGGGGACGGGCCGGTTACCGAGGCCTGGTGCGAGTCGAACCGGGGGCCGAACACGCCAAGAGCTTCGTCCGTTGTGACGCCCTCATTCTCGACGAGCGTTCCCGCTCCGACACCTACCCCTACATGGAGATCGAAGAGAACGATGCCGAGATCGGCCACGAGGCGACCGTCTCCAAGGTGGGGGAAGAGCAGATGTTCTATCTGATGAGCCGGGGACTCACCGAAGAGCAGGCCACCTCGATGATCGTGGCGGGCTTCATCGAGCCCATCGTCCGCGAGCTTCCCATGGAATACGCCGTGGAGATGAACGCCCTCATCGAACTCAACATGGTCGAAGCCGGCGCCATCGGCTGACCGGGCTGCTCTGCACCCAGGGGAAGGTTTCTGGCGCGTAGAGGTGACGCTCCGCCGTCACCTCTACGCGCCAAAAACCGGGAAGGTGCCGTGGCGGCGAGGATGGTGGCTCTAATCTGAGCGGCCATGGACTCAGAGACCATCCAGGCTTTTGTCACCATCGCCATTGCCGGAGGGTTCTCGGGGCTGGTAGGCGGTTTCTTCGGAGGCCGCACCCGGCTCCTCGGGGCCATCCTCCTCGGCATCATCGGGGGGATCGCGGCCGCCGCCATCGCCCGTATCGCCGGGTTCCCCGGAGGCTTCACCGTCGGTGATGGCTATTCGGTGGCCTGGGCGGTAGCTGGCGGTGCCCTCCTCGGCTTCGTCGTCGGCAAGAGCTCCTAGCGGCTCCCGCTTCCGTCTACCGTCTTCCGTCTTCCGTCTTCCGTCCTCCGTCTTCCGTCTTCCGTCTTCCGTCTTCCGTCTAGAGAAGTTCCTCTAGCTCATTGGCGCAGGACGGATGACGCAGCTTGGCGAGTGCCCGTCCCTCCAACTGGCGTACCCGCTCTCGGGTCATTCGTAGCCGCCGGGAGACATCGGAGAGCGTCCACGGCTCGGACCCGTCGAGGCCAAAGCGCAGCCACAACACTCGCTGCTCATCCGGTTCCAGCACTTCAATTGCCTCCAACAGGCGACGCCGCACCAGCACCGCCGCCGCTTGGTGGAACGGATCCGGCACCTCCAGGTCCTCCATGAAGTCGAGGAGGCTGACGTCACCGTCGTCGCCGAGAGGACGGTCGAGAGAGACCGTGTCTCCGGGGGTGTCGAGCGCATCGGCCACCCGATCTTCGTCGAGGCCGCTCGCTTCGGCGATTTCGGTGATGGTTGGGGCGCGGTGGAACAGGTCCTGCAAGAACTGCTGGGTCTCGAAAACGGTCCGGACCATATCGACCATATGCACGGGGAGCCGGATGGTGCGGGCCTGATTGCCGAGGCCTCGGGTGATGGCCTGGCGGATCCACCAGGTGGCATAGGTCGAGAACTTGAATCCCTTCCGCCAGTCGAACTTCTCCACCGCTCGGATCAGCCCCAGATTTCCCTCTTGGATGAGGTCGAGGAGGTCGAGGCCCCGGCCCGTGTAGCGCTTGGCGATGGAAATGACCAGGCGCAGGTTCGCCCGGATGAAGGCCATCTTGGCCTCCTCACCCTCCTCAACCACCGCCTTGAGTCGGGCTCGCTCATCGGGAGAACAGGTGGCGGCGTCGAGACGGACCGCCGCTTTGCGGCCCTGCTCGATGGCGCGAGCCAAGCGGACCTCGTCGTCGGCGGTGAGGAGGACGTGTGAGGAGACCTCTTCTAGGTACATCCCCATCGTGTCAGTCGTTGAGGCTGCGACTTTGCCTGGCCTCGTCACCACAGTTCCCTTTCAGGGCGGAAAGTACCAATGACCGGCCGCTTCGGCAATGGGAGCTTTTGCAAGCAGCTTGCCAGCCCCCGGCCAGAACCGCGGGTGGGTGGGTAACCTGGCGCCGTGCCCAGGAAGCTGGCATTCCGTTTCTTGGTGGCCATCACCCTCGTCTGGGCGGTGTGGGCGGTGTGGTCCTTCGCCAGTTCACCTCGCTTGGTCACCGTGGCGGTAATCGACGATGTTGGCTTCCCGATTGCCGGTGCCGAGCTGCGGGCCGATCAGCGGCTCATTGGCACCACCGACGACGACGGCACTCTCACCATCCCCTGGTCTCCGGCTGTACAGATGTTGACGGTGGCGGCCGCGGGATTCACCCCGCTGGAGATGACCTTGCTGGAGCCGCCCGGGAGCCAACTGGAAGCGGTCCTCCGTGCCCAACTATTGCGAGGGAGGGTCAACAATCAGGAGGGAGAGCCGGTGGCGGGGGTATACGTCAGCGCGGGGTCGGCGACCGCGGTCAGTGATGAGGAAGGCCGTTTCACGGTCCGGGGGGCTGAGCCGGGAACGGTGGAGGTGTGGCGGCCCGCCTGGGACGGTTCCACCATTTCCTGGGGCGGCGGGCTCGGGGAAGAGGAGATAGCCATCGCCCCGAGGGTGATGAAGGCGGTCCACGTCGGGGGAGAGGCGGCTCGGGACAACTGGCAGTTCTACGTCGATCTGGTTCGCGACACCGAGCTCAATGCCCTGATGCTGGATCTCAAGGACGAAACCGGGCTGATCTTCTACCTGTCCGAAGTTCCTATCGCCCAAGAGATGGAAGCCGCAGTGGACTATTACGACTTGGAGGCGCTCGCCTCCCAGGCGGAGGAGGAAAGCATCTACCTCATCGGCCGGGTGGTGGCATTCCAGGATCCCTTGGCGGCGATTCGGGCGCCGGAGCTGGCGGTGTGGGACACCGAACTCGACGAGCCCTATGCCGCCGGCAATCAATATTTCTTGGATCCGACCGATCCCGCCGCCCAGGCCTACGCCCTCGATCTGGGAGTGGAGGCGTGCAAGCTGGGAGTGGACGAGATCCAGTTCGACTACGTGCGGTTCCCCGACAGCCGCCGGGAGTCGGCCCGCTTCGATGGAGGGGTCAGCACCGAGGTCCGCACCCCCGCCATCCGCGATTTCCTGGCCACCGCCGTGGCTCAGCTCCATCCCCTCGGCTGTGCGGTGGCGGCCGACATCTTCGGGTTTCTCACCAAGGCCATCGATGACGGTGGGATCGGCCAGAAGTGGGAGGAGGTCACCGCGGTGCTCGATGTCGCCTCGCCGATGCTCTATCCAAGCCACTACGCCTCGGGATGGGGCGGGTTTGATAATCCCAACGATCACCCGGCAGAGATGGTGGGCACGGCTCTCGATGATGGCCTGCAGCGGCTCACCCGCCAGACCGTGGTCCGCCCCTGGCTGCAGGACTTCGGCTACACCTCGGCCCAGGTTCGGGCCCAGATCGACGAGGCGGAGAAGCGCGGCCTCGGCTGGATGTTGTGGAACGCCCAGAGCAACGTCACCGTCGAGGCTCTGCGCCCGGGTGAGTGAGTTCTACCCATCCAAGCTCATCGATTGTCGCGCCTGTCCCCGGCTGGTGGCCTGGCGGGAGGAAGTAGCCGCTAGTAGGCGCCCCGCCTACCGAGACGAGCGATATTGGGGCCGGCCGGTGCCGTCAATGGGCCAAGGGGACGCTCCCATCGTCATCGTGGGTCTGGCTCCTGCCGCTCACGGCGCCAACCGCACCGGCCGCATGTTTACCGGCGACCGATCCGGAGACTGGCTGTTCCGGGCGCTCCACCAGGTAGGCCTCGCCAATCACCCGATCTCCCGACATGCTGGCGACGGCTTGGAACTGGCGGAAGTGTTGATAACCGCCGCGGTGCGCTGTGCGCCCCCTGCCAACCGGCCCACCCCCGATGAGCTCCGCCGTTGTTCCCACTGGCTCGACCAGGACCTGGCCGGTCCCTCGCTGCGGGTGCTAGTTGCCCTGGGATCAATCGCCTTTCAGGCGGTGCTCAAGGCCGCTCCCCGTCACGGATGGCAGGTTCCCCGACCCCGGCCCCGATTTGGCCACGGCCAAGAAGCCCAGCTGGAAGGTGGGCCCTGGCTGCTGGCGTCTTACCATCCGTCGCAGCAGAACACCTTCACCGGAAGGCTCACCCAGCCCATGCTGGAAGCAGTGCTGCGCCGGGCCCGGGCCCTGGCGGACCCTCCCACCCGTTCTGGTGACGGTTGAGCAGGAATATCCTGCTCAACCGTCACAAGAACGGTATAAAGCGGAGGTCCGCGAACTTGTGTGTAGCGCGGGCCGGTCAATACCATCATTGGTTCGTGGCTTCGCTCACCCGCTCCACCGTCGACCAGCTCGACGCGTCCCTCCGTCCCGAGGAACGCCAGGCCGCGCTGGCCACTTTTGAGCAGCTTTCGCTGCCGTCATCGGCCGACGAGTCGTGGCGCTACGTCGACCTCGACGACGACTTCACCGAGCTCGATCTGCCGCTCCAACCTGGCCCCGAGCTGGCCCCCGATCAGTTCGCGGCAGCCTTGTCGACTTCGGCGCGAGCGGTGGTCGTCGACGGCCAGCCGACCTCGGTCGACGGTCCTTATCTCACCGGCACCGCCACCGTCTCCGACCTGGTCGATCCCGCTACCGACAAGTTCGCCGCCGCCCACCACGCCTTCCTCCTGGGAGGCGCATCGGTGGCGGTTCCCTCGGGGACGGCTACCGCCGAACCCATTCTCCTCGAGGTGCAAGCAGCCAGCGAAGGCGCGGTCAGCTTCCCTCACCTCAACGTCGCTATCGGCGACAACGCCGAAGCCGAACTGGTGGTGCTCTATCGCAGTGCCGAACTGCAACAGGCCACCGTCAATCCTCAGGTCGAGATCACGGTGGGGACGGGATCCAGGCTGCGCTTGCTCACCGTTCAGGAGTTCGGGACCGGCGTGACGGCGGTGATCCATCAGCGGGTGCGGTTGGAACGGGACGCCTCCTTCCGGATGGGCGAAGTGGGGTTGGGCGGGGCGCTGGCCCGGCTCGATCTCGGGGTGGAACTTGCCGGTCAGGGTGGCAGTTCCGATGTTGTGGGCCTCTTCTTCGGCCATCGCCAGCAGGTACTCGACTATCGGATGACCATCACCCATCGGGGTCGCAACACGACCTCTGACGTGCTCCTCAAAGGGGCTGTGGAAGACAAGGCTCAGTCGATCTTTGCCGGGCTAGTCCGGATCGAGAAGGGCGCCATCAGGTCATCGTCGTTCGAGACCAACCGCAACCTGGTCCTTTCGCCCGACGCCAAGGCCCATTCCATTCCCAATCTCGAGATTCTTTGCGACGACGTCATGTGCGGGCACGGTTCGTCGGTGGGTCCGCTGGAGGAAGAACATCTCTACTACCTGCAAAGCCGGGGTCTCTCCGACCAGCGGGCGGAGCGCCTCTTGGTGAAGGGGTTTTTCCGGCAAGTCATCGACCGGTTGCCGGTGCATGGTTTGGAAGAGGAGGTGGCGGCGGTGCTCGAGCGCCGCTTTGTGGCGTCCCAGGGGGCCTCGTGACTCGAATCACCGTGGGCCCGTTTTCCGGCCTCGAAGAAGGCGTGGGGGTGAGAGTCGAGGCCGGGGAACATCGAGTGGCGATCTTCCTGGTCGACGGGGAGTTGTTCGCTATCGGTGACCGGTGCAGCCACGCTGAGGCGTCGCTTTCCGAAGGGGAGGTCTACGACCACGAGGTGGAGTGCCCGCGCCATGGCTCCGGGTTCGACCTCCGCTCTGGGAAACCGCTCTCCCTCCCCGCCACCAAGCCGGTCCCTTCCTATACCGTGACGGTGGAAGACGGCACCGTCTACGTGGAGTTGCCGGAATGACTGCGGCCCTTGCCGTCCAAGGTCTCACCGCCTCGGCCGGGGGCCGGGACATCGTCGTCGGCTTCGATCTGGAGCTTCCGTTTGGCGAGTTGCACGCCCTGATGGGCCCCAACGGCTCCGGGAAGTCCACCCTGTGCCATGTCCTTTCGGGGAGAGAGGGCTACGAGGTGACGGGGAAGGCACAGCTCGACGGACAAGACCTGATCGGGTTGCCGGTGGACGAGCGGGCCCGGCGTGGTTTGCTCCAAGGATTCCAGTACCCGGTAGAGGTCCCCGGGGTCCACCTGCGGGAGTTCATGGAGGAAGCCGCCGCCGAACACGGCTTCGACCGCGAGGAGACCACCCGCCGCATGGAGGAGGCCGCGCGCCATTTCCAGATGGACAAATTTCTCGACCGTTCACTCAACGACGACCTCTCCGGGGGGGAAAAGAAGCGCTCCGAGATTTTCCAAATGGCGGTGCTGGCCCCCAAAGTGGCCCTGCTGGACGAAATCGACTCAGGACTCGACATCGACGCCGTACGCCAAGTGGCCGAAGCCGTGGAAACCATGCGGTCGCCAGAAGTCGGAGTGCTGATGATCACCCACTACTCCCGGATCCTCCGCTTTGTGGTTCCCGATAGGGTCCACGTGATGATCGAGGGACGGATCGTGGACAGCGGCGGGCCCGAACTGGCCGAAGAACTGGAGACGGGAGGATATGAGGCGGTGCGTGCCCGGCTCGGCCTCACCCCGGCCCCGGAGCCGGCTGCTCCCCCCAAAGCCTCTGATTTCTTCACGGACCTGCCCTTCGAACGTTGACTTTGTCTCGCAGTCAGATCGCCTGGCTCAACCGGCTAACCAACCTTCCCACCGCCCCCGGGCGGGAAGAGGCAGTGGTCGGCTGGGTGGAAGCTTGGGCCCGCCGGCGGGGTCTCCGGACGAGACGGGACAGGGCAGGCAACCTGGTGGTGGCAACCGGGGTGCGCAGCCGCCGCCCTCCGGTCGTGGCGGTAGCCCACCTCGATCATCCCGCTCTCGTCGTCACGGCCGCCTCCCACCAGCAGATAACTGCGGAGCTGCGGGGCGGGGTGCTGGCACCCTACGTTCGGGCTGCCCGGGTGGAAGGAGATGCCGGCACCGGCCGGGTGACGGCCTACGAGGAGAGCAGCCAGGCGGTAACCATCAGCTGGAACACGAAACGGGTCCCCCTCCCCGGTGACATCCTTCGCTGGCGGTTTCCGACCTCCTCGCTCGGGACATCCGATGGGGTGCTGCGGGCGCCTGCCTGTGACGACCTGGCGGGAGTGGCCGCCGCCCTCACCGCTCTCGACCGCGCCCGGCTCCTCGGGCTCCACCACTTCTCAGTATTGCTGACCCGGGCCGAAGAGGTGGGCTTCGTAGGGGCGATTGCCGCCTGCCAGCTGGGAACCGTGGCGCCCTCTTCGCGCATTCTCTCCATCGAATGTTCCCGGGCCTCGACCGATGCTCCTCTCGGCCGCGGTGCCATCGTTCGGGTGGGCGACGCCTCCTCGGTCTTCGACGCCGACCTCAGCAACCGCCTGAGCGATATCGCCCGGACCCTAAAGATCCCCCACCAGCGCAAACTGATGACCGGCGGCAGCTGCGAGGCCACTGCCTTCGCTGCCCTCGGCTGGCAAGCCACCGGTTTGTGCCTGGCGCTTGGCAACTATCACAACATGGTGGATATCGATGGGGTCACCGCTGGTCGCCGCCGGCCCCGGCTGGCACCGGAGGAGATCTCGCTGGCCGATTATCGGGGGTTGATCGAGTTGCTGCTGGCCGCCGCCGCCGAGATCACCTCGACCAAGTCCGACCTCCCCCGCCGCCTGGCGGCCAACTACCGCCGACATCGAGACATCCTCACCTAGCCCGCCCCCCGCTCGCGTCTCGCGTCTCACGTCTCGTCCGGCTCTCACGTCTCACGTCTCACGTCTTGCCTTCGCGTCCCGCGTCTTCCGTCTTCCGTCTTCCGTCTTCCGTCTACCGTCTACCGTCTCCCTAATGACCTATCGAACCGAAAGAGATTCCATGGGTGAGGTGAAGGTGCCGGTCGACGCCCTCTACGGCGCTTCCACCCAGCGGGCTCACGACAACTTTCCCATTTCGGGGGTTCGCTTTGGGCGCCGTTTCATCTGGGCCCTGGGACTGATCAAGGGTGCCGCCGCCCGGGTGGCGGGGGAGTGGGGGGCGATCCCCAAGGCTGTCGCCACCGCCATCGCCGCCGCCGCCGACGAAGTGATGGCGGGGGATCTCGACCAGCACTTCGTCCTCGACATCTTCCAGACCGGAAGCGGCACCTCCACCAACACCAACGCCAACGAAGTCCTCGCCCACCGTGCCCGCCAAATACTGGGGGAGACGGTCCATCCCAACGATCACGTCAACTATGGGCAGTCGTCCAATGATGTGATCCCCACCGCCATCCACGTGGCGGCGGCGGTGGCCCTCACCGAGGATCTGCTCCCCGCTCTCCGCAAGTTGGAGGCAGCCCTCGAGTCGAAAGCCGGGGAGTTTGCCGACCTGGTCAAATCGGGTCGGACCCACCTCATGGACGCCACCCCGGTCACCCTCGGTCAGGAGTTCTCGGGCTACGCCGCCCAGATCCGAGCGGGGCATAAGCGCATCGAGAAGGTTCTGCCCGAATTGTTGGAGCTGGCCTTGGGGGGTACCGCAGTCGGTACAGGCATCAACGCCCCGCCGGGGTTTGCGGCCGAAGTCATCGCCCTGATGGCAGAGACGACGGGCTTGGCCTTCCTGGAGGCGCCGAATCACTTTGAAGCGCAGGGGGCTAAAGACGCGGTAGTGATGGCGGGAGGGGCCTTGAAGACGGTGGCAGTGTCGCTTTTCAAAATCGCCAACGACCTTCGCTGGTTGGGCTCTGGTCCCACCGCCGGGCTGGCCGAGATCCGGCTCCCCGATCTACAGCCGGGCTCTTCGATCATGCCCGGGAAGGTCAACCCGGTAATGCCCGAAATGGCGATGCAGGTGGCGGCCCAGGTCGTCGGTAACGACGCCGCCATCACCTGGGGAGCGGCCAACGGCAACTTCGAACTCAACGTGATGATGCCGGTGATCGCCCACAACCTGCTCCAGGCCATCTCCATTCTGGGGACGGCGGCCGAGGTCTTCGCGGAAAAATGCGTGGAGGGGATCACCGCCAACGCCGAACATCTGCGAGAGGTGGTGGAGAGGAACGTGATCATCGTCACTGCCCTCAATCCCCACATCGGCTACGACAACGGCGCCATGGTGGCCAAAGAGGCGCTGGCCACCGGCAAGAGTGTTCGCCAGGTGGTGCTGGAACGGGGGCTGATGTCCGAGGAGGAACTCGACCGCGCTCTCGACCTCAAACGGATGACCGAAGGTGGCGTTCTCTAAGAGAGCTATCAGCTTTCAGCTATCAGCTGTCAGCCGGCCCTCCCGGCGACTGGCCTCGGCGTGATTGGCCGATAGCCGATGGCTGGAAGCTGATAGCCGGCTGTCAGTCGTCTTCGTCGATTTCGACGATGAGCTGACCGTCGCGGACCCGGGCCCGCACTTCCACCCGCAGGGGTCCCTCGAACTCGACTCTGACCTCACCCGGCCCGTCGGCTTCGATCTCATAGCTATATCCGGCCGCCGCCGCCACCGACTCCAGGCGGACCTCCTCCCCCCGGAAGGAGACCACGACCGTCCCCCCGCTGGAGGCGATGGTCTGCTGTTTCCAGGCGGCGGTGGTG
>DATEDX010000029.1:0-9250 GCA_035281425.1 Acidimicrobiia bacterium | reverse complement strand
CCGCCGGCCGGAGAACGGCACCGGCACCTGGCACCGCATCGCCACCACCGTGATGCGCCGGCCGCTCCCCATCGCCACCGCCGCCATCGCCCTCCTCGTCTTCCTCGGGGTTCCTTTCCTCCGGGTCAACCTGGTCCAATCCGACGACCGGGTGCTGCCCGCCACCTCCCACGCTCGTCAGGTGGGAGACATCCTCCGGGCCGAGTTCAACACCTTCGAGTCCTCCGCCATCGATGTGGCCGCTCCCCAGCTGTCCGACCCGGAGGCGGTAGATGCCTACGCCCTCGCCCTTTCCGCCCTCGATCGGGTGGCCCGGGTCGACAGTGCCACCGGCAGCTACGTCGACGGGGCTCTCGTCTTTCCCCCGGGTCCTCCCCACCTCCGGTTCAGCGCCGGCGGCGGCACCTACTGGTCGGTGGTACCGGAAGTGGCTCCCTCTAATCCGGAAGCCGAACAACTGGTGAAAGACATCAGGGCCCTCGACCCTCCCGGGGAGGTGCTGGTCGGCGGGGTCACCGCCGAATTGGTCGACAGCAAAACGGCCCTCTTCGCCGGGCTGCCTTGGGCGCTCGGCTTTATCGGACTGGTCACCTTCGTGGTGCTCTTCCTCATGTTCGGGTCGCTCCTGGTCCCGGCCAAGGCGGTGGTCCTCAACCTGCTCTCCCTCTCCGCCACCTTCGGAGCGTTGGTGTGGGTCTTCCAGGACGGCAACCTCTCCGACCTGCTCGGCTTCACCTCCACCGGCGGCCTCGACCTCACTATGCCCATCCTTATGTTCGCCATCGCCTTCGGGCTCTCCATGGACTACGAGGTGTTCCTCCTCTCCCGGATCAAGGAGGAACACGACCGGGGGGCGGGCGACGTCGCCGCCGTCGCCGGGGGCCTGGAGCGAACCGGGCGCATCGTCACCGCCGCCGCGGTGTTGATCTCGGTGGTGTTCGTGGCCTTCGCCACTTCCCAGGTGGCGATGATGAAGATGTTCGGGGTGGGGATGACCCTGGCGGTGCTGGTCGACGCCTTCATTGTCCGCGCCACCCTGGTCCCCGCCTTCATGCGGCTGGCGGGCCGGGCCAACTGGTGGGCGCCGCGATGGCTGCAACCGCTCCATCGCCGCTTCGGCTTCAGCGAGTCGGCCTCGCCTACCCTGACTCCGATCGAGGAGAAGGTCTGAGCAGCATCAGGCAAGCCCGCCGGGCCACCGGCCACCGGGCCCGCAAGGGTGAAGGAGCCCTGCTCCGGGAGGAGATCCTCGACGCCACCGAGGAACTTCTCTACGCTCACGGCTCGATCGAAGCGGTGCCAATCCGGGCCATCGCCGATCGGGTCGGGGTCACCTCCCCGGCCATCTACCTTCACTTCGCCGACAAGGACCAGCTCTTCTACGCGGTGTGCCGGCGAGGCTTCGACCGCTTCGCCCAACAGCTCGCCCCGGTATTGACCTCGGAGGGCACCGCCCTGGCCCGGATCCGCCGGCTGGGGGAGGAGTACATCCGTTTCGGCCTCGACAATTGGCAGCAATACCCGATCCTCTTCGGTCCCAAGAGCACCGGGTCAATCCCCGAAGACGAGTTGGCCGACGATCCCGGGCTGCGGGTGCTGGAGGGTCTGGTGGCCCTGGTGGCCGAGGCCCAGGCCGCAGGCGATTTCCGCTCCGACCTTCCCCCAGTCACCTTGGCCGGGGTGATGTGGTCGGCCGCCCACGGCACCGTTGAGCTCCTGATCAAGGCCCGCGCCCACCCCGAAATCGTCCCCTTCCCCCCGGTGGAGGAGTTAATCGAAGCCATGCTGGAGACCCTGCTTCGAGGCCTGGCGGCGCCGCCCTCTTCGAGGTAGGTCGTCGCTAGCCGCCCCCCGTTGTCTCTCAAGATGGGTCGGGGGAGAGAGCATTACCTAGTCACCTCGGTCAGGCCGACGTCGCTGCCGTCTTAACCATCACCCTCGGGTTAGCCCAGCGCCGCCACATGTGCACCCCCAGGGCAATCACCCACACGGTCGCGGCGACAATGCTTATAGGGACCACGATCAGTGCGGTTCCGGTGGTTACTCCCGTCAAGATCTGATAGAGGTTGGCGCCCACCCCCAAAATGCCGACTCCAATGCCGACCCAACCGAGCCACGATGGGTGGAGTGCGGAGGAGACAAGCGCCTTCCCCATTGCTAGAGGCGTGAATCCGAAGAGGAAGAGCGCCGCCGCTGCAGATAGGGCCAACGACAGGTGGAACAGGGGCACGGCCGAAGTGACAGCCGACTGACGAGCTTCATTGGAGGCTGCCGCCCACACCTCGGCAATGGGCGGTAGGGCCACCGCCTCGGTTGTCATGAATAGCGCTGCCATTGCGGTCCCGACGATCGCCAGACCTAATCCGAGCCGGGGCCATACCGTTTCCGTCATCGTCGCCGTGAGGCCGACATACCCCACCATTAGAAGCGCAACCCCAAGCAACAGCATGATGTGAACCACCGCCCACATCTCGGAGCCGGCGACTACCGAGAGGAGGGCCTCGACCTGGTCGAGCTGTCCTTCTTCTCGGGGATGGATCACATTTCCGACTAGAAGCAGGAATCCCCCCAGGGTTGCGCCTACCGCCCCGATCCGCGCACCTCCACCATCAGTCATCTGTTGCCTCCTTGAGTGGCAAACCGAAGCTACGGAGCACGCCTTGGAGGCGATAGTGGGAATTCTCCCCATGACACCAATCCGACTTGCATGGCGAAGAGGGTGGCGCCGGCGCGGGTGGAGACACCGATCTTGCGGTAAGCGCTCTGGATATGACGATCGGCCGTCTTGGGGGAGATGTTCAAGTTGCGGGCGATCTGTTTGGTCTGGTGCCCCCGGGCTAGCAGACCGACTACCTCTAGCTCCCGGGCAGTGAGACCCGCCGGGCCATCGGTCCGAGGCAGACGGCGGCCGACTGCCTCCAACACAGGGGCCACCGCTTGGGCATCGAGCCGGCCGACCTTCACCTCCTCCTGTATGGCCCTGACCGCCTCCTCCGCGGTAAGGGCAAGTCGATGGGGCCGCGGCTCGATCATGGCGTGGTACATATCGGCTGCAGCCACCAGGCGAGCGGATGGGGAGAGGACCGCCGCCGGCACCCCTCTGTGGTACCCAGAGCCGTCGAGCCGTTCGTGGTGGGCCGTGGCCACCGGAGCGAGATGGCTGAGGAAGGGCGACGGGGCGAGGATGCGCTCGGTGTAGTAGCTGTGCAAACGGACCCCTTCCCAATCGTCGGTGTTAAGCGAGGTAGGAGTCCGCCAGATGCGGGTGGGTACCGTAACCCGCCCAAGGTCATGAATCGTGGCCGCCCGCTGAATCTCTTCAGCGTCAAGACCAGCGAGGCGAGCGGCGGCGCCCGCCAACTCGGCCACACCTGCTGAGTGGCCGACCAAATACGGCGATACCAGATCGGCGAAGTCCCCCATCGCGGCGAGCGCCTCGTCCAGGGCAGTCTTCTCGAGCACCAAGTGCGGTTCAGGTTCAATCTCCATCACCGGCTCCCACAACGATGGTCCCGGTTCGAGCGTCAACACCTCGGGGTTCTTCGCGACGAACTGGCTGAGGTGGGGGTCAAAGGCCCGTCCCCCTCGCTCGCCTATCACCTTGGCTGACTCCTCCGGACCATGCAACATGACCTGGAAGGCCGCGTCGCGAGCGACGTGAATAATGCGCATTGGCAGTGCGATTTGGTCTCCACCGATACCAGCTGGCTGGCCTGTTCCATCCCATCGTTCGGCCATCTGCTCGAAAATCCGTCCAACATCGCCGGGCAAGCCGAGGCGGCCGCTGATCAACTGCGCCACCTCACAGTTGACCGCTACCACCTGGGGTAGGGTCGCTCCCAGCTTGGGGACACCCCAGGCAAGCTTGGCTGCACGTCGCCAGGGTGATGAACCGGGCGGCGCCACCGCTCTCATCATCCCTCTCACCATCTCACCCCGGGATCCGAACCGGAAGGGAGTGGCGTAGGTGGTCAACGCAAGTTCATCGCCAAAGAGATCGGCGGCGAGATCGGCGGTGGCAGTGCAGCCGATATAGAAGAGCAGGCATCCGTAGAAGGTCTGCGACGAGCTATTCGGATCGAGGCCGAGCATCTGGGCCAGACGCATCGCGATAAGCGTGCTGTGGAGACCTTGCTCGAGGGGAACCCCGGTGGCCAGATCGGCGGCCAGGGAGAGCGACCCGACCAGCTCAGCGGCCCGGACACGATTCCAGCGGGCCTGCTCCGTCATTAGGCGAACTTAGCCACACCTCGCAAGCAGTTGACAGCTACTTGTAGGTCCAGCAAAGGCCCGACCTTCTACCGCCTGGTTAGCGATTTGCCTGCTCGCCGGCGACGTTGAACATCCAGCGCACCCCGTACTTGTCGATCAGGGAGCCGAAGTAGTCGCCCCAGAACTGGACGCTGAGCGGCATCTCGATAGCGCCGCCTTGGCTTAGCGCTGAGAAGTAGCGGTCGGCGTCTTCCCGGCGGTCGAGCTCCAACATGATGTAGATGTTGTTGCCCTGATCGACGGTGAAGCCCATCGACTCGGGGGCATCGGTGCCGTGCAGCATGTGATCGCCCACGATCGGAAGCTGAATGTGCATGACTAGCTTCTGGTCGTCCTCGCTCAACTCGGGTTGTCCCGGCTGGGGCGGGGCGTCACCCATGCGAGCGATGTCCCCTACGAAGTCGGTGCCGAATACCGACTTGTAGAAGTTGAAGGCCTCCTCGGTCTGATTGGAGAAGTTCAGATATGTGCTCACCCGGGCCATGGGTCCCCTCTCTTGGTCGCTTACCACGCAAACCTAATGCAATAGCAGTGCTCTGGTAACCAAGATTGCATCAGGATTGCAACCACGCGGCTGCACGCTCTTTCTCACAACCCGGCCTGCGACGCCCCCACCGCCCGCTTTCGTCAGTTGAGCATGAAGGAGACCAGGGGGGAGGTCTGGGCCCAGTGGTCGTGGTCGCGCTGCGCCCGCTCGGGGTCGACCCCCCAACTCTCGGTCCGGGCCCGGTAGATCACTTCCCGCCTCTGCTCCGGATCGGTGATCACGGTGGCGGTGGCAGAGAGGTCGGCATTCACTCCCCGTTTGAGGTGGAGCGTGAACTCGGGGTGGGCGGCGAGGTTGGCAAGCCAATCCCGTTTGAACCCTGGTCGACCGGTCAGATACATCTGGCCGTCGAAGTTGTGCATGAAGATTTCGATGCGGCGGGGGCGTCCGGTCCTACGACCGGTGGTGGTGATGTCGACAATCCCGCCGCGGGCGAGAGCGTCTTCGATTTTCTGATCCATATCGTGTCCAAGTGCCTCAATGGCCCAACTATTCCCTCGCCTCTCCCGGGGCATATGATGAATCGAGGAGGTAGTTGATGGCCCAACTTCGCATCACTCGACTCGGCCACGGTGGAGTGCTGTACCGCTCCCCCGGGGACGTCTGGCTGTGGGTGGACCGCTGGACCGGCTCACCCAGCTACGCCGAGGAGTTCCGCACCGTAGAGAGAGCCGACATCGTCGCTCCCACCCACGGACACTTCGACCATGTCGGCGACGACCTCGCCGACCTGATCGAGTTGGGCCGGATCGACGGGGCCACTGTTTTCTGCAGCCACGAAATGAGCATCTATCTGGGCGGGGTGGGAATCGAGGCGATCGGGATGAATGCCGGCGGGCGAGTAGAGAAGGCGGGGATCGGCTTGACGATGGTCACTGCTCTCCATACCGGTGGCGCCACCATCACCACTCCCAGCCCAGCCGCCACCCGGGAGATGGGATGTTGGGGTTGGGTGATCGAGTTTGAAGACGGGACCGTGGTCTATCAGTCCGGTGACACTGACGTCTTCGGGGACATGGCCCTAATCGGTGAGCGGTTCCATCCCTCGGTGGCGGTCATGCCCATCGGGGGTCACTACACCATGGGCCCGGTCGACGCCGGGCGGGCCGTAGAGATGGTGGGCGCCAAGACCGTGATCCCGGTCCACTACGCCACCTTCCCCATCCTTACCGGAACCCCCGCCGAGTTGAGCCAGCACACCACAGCCGAAGTAGTGGCCCTCCAGCCAGGCGAAACCTGGACCACACCCGAAACCTAATGCTATAGCCGTGCTCTGAGCACCAACCCTGCACGCGGATTCTGAACGCGCGATATCATTTACGATATCAACATGGAGTTTGGCCGGACGCTTCGTTATTGCCGTCTCCGGGCCGGGCTGACCCAGCGCCAACTCGCGGTCCGGGCCCGAGTTCCGCAGCCCGCCATCGCACGCATCGAGTCGGGACGGGTGGTCCCCCGGGCCGACACCTTCAGCCGCCTCCTCGCTGCCTGCGGCTTCCGTCTCGATCTCCAGCCTGCGGGGGGCGTCGACCCCACCGCCATCCGCGAGCTCCTCCGTCTGACTCCTTCGGAGCGTCTGGCACTGGCGGCGAAGGAGGCCAACAGTCTCGCAGGGTTGCTGGGAGCATGATCCTTCCGGCGTTCGATCCTCGTCGCGCGCTAACGACCCTGCACGACTTCGCCGTCGACTTCGTGGTGATCGGCGGGATCGCCGGTCGGCTGTGGGGTTCCCCGACCGTCACTAATGACCTGGACATTTGTTATCGGCGGGACGACAACAACCTGACTCGCCTGGCCGAGGCCCTGACTTCTCTTCACGCCCGGCTGCGGGGAGTTGACGAGAATGTGCCTTTCATCCTCGATGCCAGAACCTTGGCCAACGGGGACTCGTTCACGTTCATCACCGATGCCGGCAATCTCGACGTGATTGGAACCCCGGAGGGCACCAAGGGCTACGACGACCTCTCCGCCACCGCCACCACGATCGATCTCGACGGACTCAGCATCCGCGTCTGTGACCTCGAGGACCTCATCCGGATGAAGCAAGCCGCTGCTCGCCCTAAGGACCTGATCGAGGTCGAGGTCCTCTCTGCGGTCCGCGCCGAGCGCGGTCGCCAGCCGCGCCGTGACACCTGAGAGCCAATTCCGCCCCCTCAGCCGCTGAACTCATAGCCGTGCTCTGAGCACCAACTCTGCACGCGGATTCCATCGCCGGAACAGCGCCGGCCCCGCCCGGCGGTGGCGTACTGTTCGATCGTCCGTCACATATGCCTCCCCTGCGGTGTCTTGGGAGGGACGATAGGGAGAACCTCGATTGCCCAAGCGGTCTTCAATCGACGAGCAGGAGAAGGAGTTGATCACCTCCCTCTATCCGGCCCTTCGGAAGATCGCGGCGGTGGCGGGCTCCGTCGACATCGAGCCGGACGATTTGGTTCAGGAGGCGCTGGTGCGGACGTTACGGAGAGGCCCGATCTCCAATCTTGACAACCCGCTGGCGTACCTTCGGAAGACGATCGTCAACTTGGCCTCGAACCAGCGGCGAAGCCTGGGTCGGCGGCGGAGGGCCCTTACCCGGCTTTCTACCGAGGAGGGCTGGCTACCCAGCTATCCAGCCGACATCGAAGCGATCCTCGATCTTCCTCCAAGGCAGCGGGCCATCCTCTACCTCGTCGAGGTAGAGGGTGTGCCCTATGCCGAGGTGGCTGAGCAGTTGGGAATGACGACTCTGGCCGCCAGAGCAATGGCTAACCGGGCCAGGAAACAAGCCCGGCTGGCACTGGAGGTGCCCGGTGGCTGACTTCAACCTCAAACTCCAACAGCTCAGCGAGCGCGGCCGTCCCCTCGGGGCGGAGGAGTTGATCGAGCGGATCGAGGCCGAACTGGCCGGGAACCCCCTCGTGGTTGCGGCGAAACCGAAGGACGACTCCACCGGGACCGACTTCCCGATGATGCGGAGGGTCCGATGGGCGGTGGCAGCGGTGATCCTCGTGGTGGCGGCGCTAGGGCTCTACTGGGCCTTCTTACCCGATGACGACCGGGTGGCGACGACGACTACCACTAATGCACCTCTGCCCGAGGCGCTGGCTCCTCTGGAGGTGATCGAGGAAGCAGTGGCGGGCTACTACTCGGGTGACGGCGACCGGGCGGCGGAGTTGTTCGAGTTAGCGGATCGGAGCGACGACCAGATTCGTATGGAGGCGGCCTATCAAGCGGCCATCGGCGGGCGCCTGACCCTGAACTGCCGGGAGTTCCCCGACCTTGAGGTATTCCTCTGCAACACGCCTTATCACAACGCCATGACCGACGCGGTCGACTACTCCGACGAGCCCGGAGATCGGAGTCGAGTCGTAGTCGAAAACGGCATCATCAAGGATTTCGGTTTCCCCGAACACACCTTTCTGGTGGGCTCGATGGGGGGATTTCTCGCCGTCGAAGGACGCTTCGATGGCTACCAAGACTGCTCGTTAGGCCCGTTCCCGGAGAGTTGCGCCGTCATCCAGATGGAGAACTTGGAGGCCTGGGCGGATTGGTATGACACGGTGGAGCCAGCCACTTTGGTCGATGCCGCTTTGCAGGCCTGGTATGCAGGTGACTGTGAGACCGCTCGGTATCTAAGCTACCTTGAGACCGACGTCTGCTCAATGCTGGACCCGCAGAACTCGACCATGGAGTATGAGTCGATTTTGGGGGCCACCGTTTCCCTGCAAGGGTGCGAAGACAGGCCGGCCCTGATCGATGACGAAGCGACTCTCTCCTGCGAGGTCCACTACTCCAATGCCATGAGCATCGCGGTGGGCAAGCCCCCCTCGGTCACCGCCAGAGAGTTCAGTGTCTGGGTGAGGGCGACGGTGCGATCTGCGGCCGGCGATCATTGGTATGCGGTCGACTACCCCGAGGACTTGGAGCTCCGGGAGAGCTTCCGAGCCTTTGCCGAAAGCGGTGATCTGGCTGACGTATACGCCGCTGCGGACTGCGGGCAGATCGACCAGCGCACCCCCGAGTGTGCCACCTTGATCGTCGAGAACCTCGACGCCTGGGCCGCCTGGTACCAGTCCAACGGTTGACCGACAGCAGCCGGCATAGGACCCGGAAACAATTCCACCAACCTCCGTCACATTGTCCTCAGTTGCGGTGTCTTGGAGGGGAAGACAGGGAGAAGCCACCCTGTCGGCACGGAGGAGTTGATCGAGCGGATCGAGGCCGAACCCGGCCGGCAATCCCATTGTCGTTGTGGCGAAGCAACGAAAGGGAATTGTTTATGACCAAGACGGACGAGACCGGGACGGAGTCTTCATCGAAGCCGCGAGGACTCGGACTAGCGGTAGCGGCAGGGATCATCGTCGTGTTGGCCATCGGCGGGTACTGGACCTTTGGGCAAGACCGCGGCCGGGTTGTCGACCCCGTTACCACCAACACCACTCTCACTGCTTC
>DATEDX010000028.1:0-25890 GCA_035281425.1 Acidimicrobiia bacterium | reverse complement strand
TCCCCATGTTCCAGATCCTCACGCCATCCGGGGCGCTAACCGGCCCCCCTCCGTTCGATCTGGTCATGACCAGGCGTCTCTATCGAGCCATGTTGTTTGCCCGGGTTTACGACCGCAAAGGGGTGGCGCTGCAGAAGCAGGGGAGGCTGGCAACCTACGCTCCCTTCGAAGGTCAGGAGGCCGCCCAGGTGGGAAGCGCGGCGGCGCTGGAGCCCGACGACTGGCTGGTCCCCACGTACCGGGACGCTGCCGCCATGTGGATGCAGGGCTACCCCCTCGAGCTGATTTTGGCGGGGCGCACCGGTGACGAACGGGGCGGCAGCCCACCCGACCACGTACCGGTGCTGCCACCCTCGATCACGGTCGGCGGGCACATGGTCCATGCTGTGGGCCTGGCCTGGGCCGCGAAACACTTCGGAGAGCGACGCATCGCCCTCACCTACTTCGGGGATGGCGCCACCTCGGAGGGTGACTTCCACGAGGCCATGAACCTGGCGGCGGTGTTCAACGTGCCCTGCGTTTTCGTCTGCCAGAACAACGGGTGGGCGATCTCGCTGCCTCGTTCCGAGCAGACTCGCTCGGAGACCATCGCCCAGAAGGCCATTGCTTATGGCATGCCCGGCTTCCAGGTGGACGGCAACGACGTCATGGCGGTCTATCAGGTAACGGCGGAGGCAGTGACCCGAGCCAGGAACGGGGAGGGCCCAACCCTGATCGAAGCCGTCACCTATCGGCTGGGCCCCCACACCACCGCCGACGACCCCAACCGCTACCGCGACGAAGAGGAGAAGAGGGAGTGGCAGCGGCGTGACCCGCTGGAACGGGTCCGGATCTTCCTCTCCGAGCGGGAAGCCTGGACGCCACAGTGGCAGGAACAGATCGAAGCCGAATCTTCCCTCGAAGTGGAGCGGGCGGTGGAGTTGGCCGAGAAGCTGCCATTACCCACCGCCGAAGAGTTGTTCGAGTCGATGTTCGAAACGGTTCCGCCCCATTTGCTCCTCCAGGAAGAAGCGGCCACCGAGGTGAGCCCGTGACCGTCCGCAACCTGGCTCAGTCCCTCAACGACGCCCTCGACCAGGCTCTAGCCAAAGACGACACGGTGGTGGTCATCGGGGAAGACGTGGGGCGGACCGGCGGGGTGTTCCGAGTCACCGACGGCCTCCGCGACCGCTTCGGGGCAGAAAGAGTGATCGACACCCCAGTAGCCGAGTCGGGGATCGTCGGCATGGCTTTAGGCATGGCCCTGGCCGGGTTGAAACCGGTGGTGGAGTTGCAGTTCATGGGCTTCTCCTATCCGGCTTACGACCAGATCGTCAGCCACGTCGCTCGGTTCCGCAACCGCTCCCGGCATCGCTTCACCGTCCCCATGGTGATCCGGATCCCCTTCGGAGGGGGGATCGGCGCCGCCGAACATCACTCCGAGTCGATGGAGGCGATCTACGCCCACACCCCGGGGTTGAAAGTAGTCGTGCCCTCCGCCCCCCAGGACGCCAAGGGACTCTTGCTGGCCGCCATCGAAGACCCCGACCCGGTCATCTTCTGCGAACCCATCCGGCTTTACCGGGCAGTCAAGGAAGAGGTCAACGACGGGTGGTTCACCATCCCCTTGGGAGAAGCCCGGCTCGAGCGGCCGGGTGATGACGTAACTCTGATCTCATGGGGGGCGATGATCAAAGAGACCCGGCAAGCCGCCGACCTCCTTGGCGAGGAAGGCATCGACGCCGAGGTGATCGACCTCCGCAGCTTGGTCCCCCTCGACCGGGAGACACTGGTTCGGTCGGTGAGCCGGACCGGGCGAGCAGTGGTGATCCATGAAGCGCCCCGCACCGGAGGGTTCGGTGCTGAAGTGGCCGCCCTCCTCCAGGAAGAGTGTCTCTACGACCTCGCTGCTCCGGTGCAACGCGTGACTGGGTGGGACACCATCTTCCCCCTCAAGCGGGCCGAACATCTCTACCTGCCTTCCCCCGAACGCATCGCCGCGGCGGCGAGGAAGACGCTCCGCTGATGGCCTACGAGTTCCGGTTGCCCGACATCGGGGAGGGACTGACCGAAGCCGAAGTGGTCCGCTGGCTGGTCGAGGTCGGTGACGAGGTCAAAGTCGATCAGGCTGTGGTCGAGGTCGAAACCGACAAGGCGGTGGTGGAAATTCCTTCCCCTCGGGCCGGAACCGTTCTGCACCATGGGGCCGAGCCCGGTCAGACCCTGGCGGTGGGGGAGATCCTGGTCGTGATCGGGGAGGCGGGGGAGACCTGGCCGCCGGCCCCGGTCCGTGAGGTCTCCTCCGAAGACGTGCACGATCTCATCGAAGAGTCCACCGCCACCCAAGAGGGCATGCCCGAAGCTCAGGCGCCGCCGATCGTGGGTACCTTGAGCGATGAGGCCGAGGAGCTTCCTTCCCGGAAGGTCGAGGGTAAAACTGCCGCGGCCCTCGGTCGGGTCCAAGCCTTACCCCTGGTCCGCAAGCTGGCTGCCGACCTGGGGGTCGACCTCAACCACGTGCGAGGCTCGGGGCCGGAAGGCCGCATCACCCGCGAAGACGTGATGGCCGCAGCCCAGGCCAAGAGCGACGAGCCGGTAGCGGTCCCTCCGGCCATTGGCTTACCTCCACCACCGGTCTCCCGGGAGGGAAGCCGCCGTCCTCTCTCCAAGCTCCGCCGAACTATCGCCGCCAACATGACTCGATCGTGGAGCGAGATTCCCCACGTGACCACCTTCGACGAGGTCGATGCCACCCGACTCCTCGCCGCCCGGCGAGCACTCGAAAACCGCCACCAACTTCCCATCCCCCTGGAGGCTCTCATCATCAAGGCGGTCATCCCCGCCCTGGAGGCTCATCCAGAGCTCAACGCCACCCTTGAAGGCGAAGAGGTGATCTTCCATCCCCATTTCGACATCGGGGTGGCGGTGGACACCCCCGATGGCCTCTTGGTGGCGGTAGTTCGAGCCGCAGATCAGCGATCGCTCCGAGAGGTGGCAGCCGAGGTGGGGCGGCTGGCCGCCGGCGCTCAAGAGCGCACTCTCACCCCGGCGGAGCTGAGCGGTCAAACCTTCACCGTGTCCAACATCGGGGCGTTGGGAGGAGGATTCGGCACCCCGATCATCCCCCCCGGCACCGTGGCCATCCTTTCGGTGGGGCGAGCTACGGAAAAGCCGGTGGTAGCGGGAGGCCAGGTGGGGATTGCCCCCCTGCTACCCCTCTCTCTTTCTTACGACCACCGCTTGATCGACGGTGGGTTGGGGAGAAGGTTCATGGCCATGGTCCAGGAGAACCTGGGCGAGCCGGCTCTGTTTCTGGGCTAAGACTCGGTGGATCAGCTGGGCTCGATCGCCTGGCGATGGAACTCGGGGTCGTTGCGAAGCAGGTCCGACATCTGCCGGCGGAGGAGGGTAGGGGCATTACGGAGCCCCACCGCCACCGCGAAGGCGGGGTCGTTGTCGGTTCGCAGGATGACCTCCTCACCTTCCGCCAGCAGATGGAACCCGTCGTCGGCGGCGCGGATTCCAACTTCGGTCAAGGGCCAATCTCCGATCAGATCCGAAGAGGCGGCGATCTGGAGATGGCTGTCTTGGGTGAGATCGATGACAACTCTTAGCCCTGGCCCGGTCTCGCCTGGCATTCGCAAGGATCCCTGGAACTGTGGCATGGCACCGTCCAAACTAAGCGGTGGTGACGGGAGGGGCAAGGAGTATCCCGGACCATTACCGGGGGGGCTGATGCCGTTCCACCAATTCGTAGATTTCGGTGAGGTCGAGCTTGGGATAAGGCTCGGGGGCCATCATCCCGATGATGCGAGCATGAGCTCGGGGGGAGGCGAAGATCCTCCCTTCCCAGCGCTGGCTGAGCTCGCGAGGAGGCCGGCGGCAGCAGATGCCGTCGGGGCATCGAGAGATGGTGTGGTTGCCGGTTTCTCGGCCCCGCAGGTGGCGGGCCTCTTCAAAGGGAACGCCAAAGGTGGTAGCTCGGGCCACGGCTGGATCGGGATCGACATAGGTGGTGCAAAAGTAGGTTCCAGCCGGGGTGTCGGTGTATTGATAGTGCAATGCGAACTTGTCGGCTGAGTTGAACGCGGCCCTCGCTCCCCACTGGCGACACAACCGCTGGGCTTCGACACCTCCAAAGTCATCACGAGGGAAGGGGACACCGTCATTCTCGAACGCTTTGAGGGCGATGCCCTCCTCATCGCTGACAATGAGGTGGGTCGTTATGCCGAGGTGCGTGGTGGCCAGGTTGACCATTCGGTGGGCTGCGGTCTCGTAGGAGACATAGAACAACTCGCGCACGTCTTCGACCGACAGATCGTGGCGGCTGTGGGCCTCCACCAGCTTGGGTAGCGCCGCCTCCTCGGGCACCAGGATGGCGGAGGCGAAGTAGGCGCTTTCCCGCCGCTGGCGGAGGAATGCGGCATAGTCGGCCGGTTCATCATGGCGGAGAAAGAAGCGGGCCAGGGTCTGGAGGATTGCTTTGCGGGCCTGGCGGGTGCGAAGCTCGTTGCGTTGAGCGATGTAGATGACACGATGGGCCAGGTCGGTGACTGAACGAAGCGAGGCGGGGATGTCCTCCACCGGGCGAACTTCGTATCCGGCTAAGGCGGCGATGTCGAGGATATGGCGGGAAGACACCGCACCGGAGCCCGGGTATTCAACCGTCCGAAGTGCGTTCCGGGCCTCCTCCTCGATCTCGGCCAGGTAGCCGCTCCTCTCCCTCAACTCGACCGTCATTTCTCCGTTCAGGCGGCGCATCTCCTCGGCCGTTGCCGGGACCGGGCCTTGACCGGCGGCGAGCATCTGATAGAGCGAAACCAGATGGGCGAGGTCTTCATCGGAGAAACGAGCGGAGGGCCGGAGGTAGGGAAGATTGAGGTCGGCAAACCGGGCTTGGTAACGCTCTAGGTCGATCTCCAATTGGGCCCGGCGGCTGGGGGGTTCGGGGGAGAGCAGATCGGATACCTCTACCTGTAGCGCTGTCGCCAGCGCCCCGATCTGGCTGATCCGGGGCTCCTTGCGCCCGTTTTCGAGTTGGGAGAGGTAGGGGGTGGTGCGTCCCACCATCGCCCCCAACTGGTCGAGAGTGAGGCCCTGGCGGCGCCGGTAGAACCGCACCCGATGCCCGAAGGTGATTGGGTCGAAGTTATCGGTGGAGGGCGCCAATGGGAAACTTTCTCGATTCTTACCGTCTGATCTTATCGACATTGGCCCCGGATGTGTAAGAAACTGCCCTCTTAATGAGCGAAACTTTGGAACTTCTTGCGGACTTCCCCGAGACTCTGAGCCGCGAGGCACTTTCGCTGGTGGCTGACCTGGAGCGGGAATTCGGGCAACGACGGCGACAACTCCTCGCCGCCCGCCGGGAGCGCCAGCACGACTTCGACCAGGGGTGGTTGCCGGCGGTGACTCCTCCCTCCCCGGAGACCTGGACGGTCGAACCGGTACCCGCCGAAATCGAAGATCGACGGGTGGAGATCACCGGTCCCGTCGACCGCAAAATGATCATCAACGCCCTGAACTCCGGGGCCAAGGTGTTCATGGCCGACTTCGAAGATGCCACCTCGCCGACCTGGGAGAACCTGGTGGGCGGGCAGGCGAATCTGGTCGAGGCCTACCGTCGCCGCCTGCAGCTTCGGACCCCCGAGAAGACTTACCGGCTGGGAGACGAACTTGCCCGGATCTTCGTCCGACCCCGGGGCTGGCACCTTCTCGAAAAGCATCTCCTGGTTGACGGCGAGCCGGTCTCGGGGTCGTTGTTTGACTTTGGGTTGTACCTCTTTCACGCTGGCAGAGCGGCGCTGGAAGAAGGAACTGGCCCTTATCTCTATCTCCCCAAGTTGGAGAACGCCGAGGAGGCCCGCCTCTGGAACGATGTATTTCTCTTCACCCAGGAGCGGTTGGGGATCCCCCGAGGCACCATCAAGGCCACAGTCCTCATCGAAACCTTCCCCGCCGCCTTTCACATGGAACAGATTCTGGCCGCCCTGCGCGAACATTCGGCCGGGCTCAATGCCGGGAGATGGGACTACATCTTCTCGGTGATCAAAGTCCTCCGTAACCGGGCCGGGTTCCGACTCCCCGATCGGAGTCTGGTCACCATGACCGTGCCCTTCATGCGGGCCTACACCGACTTGCTGGTCGCCACCTGTCACCGGCGGGGTGCTCACGCCATTGGGGGGATGGCGGCCTTCATCCCCAACCGCCGCGATCCCGAAGTCACCTCCCGGGCCCTCACTCGAGTGCGGGAGGACAAAGAGAGGGAAGCCGGTCAGGGCTTCGATGGCACGTGGGTGGCCCATCCCGACCTGGTCGCGGTGGCGAAGGACTGTTTCGACCGGGTGCTCTTGGACGCGCCTCACCAGCGTGACCAGACCCGCCCTGAGGTGCAGGTGACGGCCGCCGATCTGGCCCAGGTCGATATCGACGGTGAGATCACCGAAGCGGGAGTTCGAACCAACCTCCGCGCCGGCATCTATTACCTGGCGGCATGGCTGGCCGGAACCGGGGCGGTGGCGATCGACAACCTCATGGAGGACGCAGCCACCGCCGAGATTTCCCGCAGCCAGATCTGGCAGTGGCTCCACAACGGCGCCATCTTGGCCGACGGGAGGCCGCTCGATCCGGCCCTGGTCCGCACCTGGGCCGAAGAGGAGCGGGCTCGCATCCCCCTTCGAACCGATGCTGCCTGGAAGGTGTTCGAAGAGGTAGCCCTAGCTCCCGAGTTCGTCGACTTTTTGACCATCCCCGCCTACGAACTGATTGATTAAGGAGACCTGGATGACTCGACATGACGAGGTGGAGCAACTGGCCCACGACTGGGCCAGCAATCCCCGCTGGGCCGGCATCACTCGCGACTATCAACCGTCGGACGTGGTGGAGTTGCGGGGGTCGCTCCGCGAGCAGTACACCCTCGCCCGGGCCATGTCCGAGAAACTGTGGCAGCGGCTCACCCACTCCGACTATGTCAACGCTCTGGGGGCCTTGAGCGGCGGGCAGGCGGTGCAGATGGTCAAGGCAGGCCTGCCCGCCCTTTACCTATCGGGATGGCAGGTGGCGGGAGACGCCAATCTCGCCGAGCAGGTGTATCCCGACCAATCCCTCTATCCCCAGAACTCGGCACCGGCTCTGGTCCGGCGCATCAACAACGCTCTCCGCCGGGCAGATCAGATCCATTGGGCGGAGGGTGATCAGAGCATCGATTGGTTCGTGCCCATCGTCGCCGATGGAGAGGCGGGGTTCGGTGGTGCTCTCAACGTTTTCGAACTGACCAAGTCCTTCATCGAGGCGGGGGCGGCGGGAGTTCACTTCGAAGATCAGCTGGCGGCGGAGAAGAAATGCGGGCACATGGGAGGCAAGGTGCTCGTGCCCACCAGCCAGCACGTCAGGACCCTGAACGCCGCCCGGTTGGCCGCCGACGTCCTCGACGTGCCCACCGTCATCGTGGCTCGCACCGATGCCAACGGGGCCAACTTGCTCACCTCCGATGTCGACCCTCGCGACGCTCCTTTCAGTACGGGGGAACGCACCCCCGAGGGGTTCTACCGGGTCCGTCCCGGCCTCGACCAAGCCATCTCCCGGGCGCTGTCATACGCCCCCTATGCGGACCTGCTGTGGTGCGAGACGGCCCGTCCCGACCTGGAGGAGGCAGCCGCCTTCGCCGAGGCGATCCACGCCCAATACCCGGAGAAGATGCTCGCCTACAACTGCTCACCCTCGTTCAACTGGAAAAAGAACCTCGACGAAGTGGCCATCGCCTCCTTCCAAAAGGAACTGGGGGCGCTCGGTTACAAATTCCAGTTCATCACCCTCGCCGGGTTCCATGCCCTCAACGCCTCCATGTTCGAACTGGCTCGGGGTTACGCCCAGTCCGGGATGCCGGCCTACGTGGAGTTGCAGGAGAGGGAGTTCGCACTCGAACCCGCCGGCTACACCGCTACCCGCCACCAGCGGGAGGTGGGGGCGGGCTACTTCGACCGGGTGGCCTCGGTGCTGTCGGCGGGGACCGCTTCCACTCTCTCCCTCCAGGGCAGCACCGAAGAGGAGCAATTCTGAGCAGAACGGGATTCACCCGAAGGGGAGTAGCTGGGATGACTTTGGTCGGTTAAGACGCCATGTCAGCGGGTAGCGTTAAGGCGACACCGAGAGGAAGCAGTTATGAACGTTGTCCATGTGGTGGGGACGGGGACGATCGGGGAGCCTCTGATCGGGCTTTTGGCCGATCACAAAGCCGACTTTGGCATCGACGAGGTGAGCTTTCACAAACGGACGCCGCTCATCACCGAGCGAGGCAAGGTGAATGACCTTGTCCGACGGGGAGCGGTCCTAGTGGTGGACGAGGACAAACGATCCACCTTCGAGGAGTTGGGACATGCTCCCAAGTTCGAGACTAGGGAGGCGATCGAGAGGGCCAAGGTGGTGATCGACTGCACTCCGGTTGGCAACGACAACAAGCTCGACCTCTACGAACAGGCCCGCCACCCGATCGGCTTCATGGCTCAAGGCAGTGAACATGGCTTCGGCAAGATGTATGCCCGGGGTATCAACGACTCCGCTCTAGTTCACGGTCAGGACCGTTTCCTGCAGATCGTGTCCTGCAACACCCACAACATTGCGGTTCTGGTCAAGACCCTGGCCATGGACGACGACGGCACTAATCACCTGGTGGACGGCCGCTTCGTCTGCATCCGCCGTTCCAACGACATCAGCCAGGACTCGGGGTTCGCTCCTTCGCCCACGGTGGAGAAACACAAAGACGAGCGGTTCGGCACCCATCATGCCGCCGATGCTCACGAACTATTCGAAAGCCTCGGCTATGACCTCAACCTCTATTCCTCGGCACTGAAGCTGAATAGTCAGTACATGCATGCCATCCACTTCGCCCTCACCCTCGACCAGGAGATCACCATCGACGAGGTGCGGGAGCGATTGGCCGCCAACAAACGGGTGGCGATTACCTATCGCAAGTCGGCCAACTCGGTCTTCTCCTTCGGGCGCGACCACGGCTACTTCGGACGCATCCTCTCCCAGACAGTGGTGGCCATCGAAACCCTGGCGGTGCGCAACGGCAACACCCTGGTCGGCTTCTGCTTCACTCCCCAAGACGGCAACCCCCTCCTCTCCAGCCTGGCGGCAACGCTGTGGTATCTGAATCCCGACGAGGTCGACCAGCGGCTCGACATCATGCGCCCCTACCTCTTCCACGAGGTCTGATTATCGCCCGGAAGGGAGCCGAGAGCCCCTGCGGCTAGGGTTGGCGCCATGGACGGCCACCGTCAACGGCAAGCACTCACTGCCGCCGAGCGGGCGATTGAGGCGCTGGGTCACAAAGACGGCGCCGGAGCCCGGATGGCGATTGCCACCGCCCTGGAACGCGACCAGGCGGGTCTGTTCGCGGCGATGGCGGATGCGGTGCAGCTGGCAGCCACCCAGCTCGAGGTTGAAGGGGAGATCAGCGCCGCCGCCTGGGACATGCTGGCCGACGCGGTCGGTCCCGGTCCCCTGCAAGGCCTGGTAGAAGCCGTGCGCGGGGAGTGAGGTGTCCGACTACCACCTCCATCTGCATCCCCACGCCGGCGACACCCATCATCCAGCTCCTCCCCCGGGGGAGTACCCCCCGGGGTGGATAGAGCGATACGTTGAAACGGCCGCCCGCCGGGGAGTGAACGAACTCGGTTTTACCGAGCACCTCTATCGCTGCCGGGAGGCCGCCCCGATTCTGGGACGGTTCTGGGAAGGCGACGTTCATGACGATCTCGCCCGCCACACCGAGATGATGTTCACCGCCGACCTCTCCCTCTCCCTCGACGCCTACGTTGACGCCATCACCGCCGCCCAGGGGCGGGGACTGCCCGTCAAGTTGGGACTCGAGGTGGACTTCTTTCCCACCACCATCGAGGCGGTGATGGAGCTACTAGCACCGTATCCCTTCGACTTCCTTATCGGGTCGGTCCACTGGGTGGATGCCTGGTCGATCGACTCTTCGACGGTCACCTACGAGTTCGAACGCCGGGGGGTGGCCCAGGCTTGGGAGGACTACTTCCTTCTGGTCGAAGACTTGGCCCGGCGAGGAGTGGTCGACGTGCTCGCCCACGTCGATGTCTGCAAGAAGTTCGGCTACCGGCCCGAGCATCCCCCGCTTGAGCTGTACCAGCGGGTGGTGGAGGCCGCTGCCGCCGGCGGCACTGGGGTGGAGGTTTCCAGTCAGGGGCTGCGCAATCCGGTGGGAGAGGTCTACCCCTCGCCCGGATTCCTCGCCATGTTCCATCAGGCCGGGGTTCCTATCACTCTTGCCTCCGACGCCCACCATCCCCAAGACGCCGCCTACGCTCACCAGGTGGTGGTGGCGGCCGCCCAAGCCGCCGGGTACCGAAGCCACCTCCGCTTCATCGATAGAAAGGCCTACCAGGTGCCGCTCGAGCCGGCCATCGGGGAATCGGCGTGACCATTCACTCCGAACATCCGTTCCAGACCCCACCCGAACAACGTGATCGTGCCCGTCAGCTGCGAGGCCGTCTCGCTTCGGCCGTCACCATCATCACTGCCGGCCAAGACGGTATGACCGCTTCGGCGGTGTTCGTCGTCGAAGGCGACCCGCCCCGTGTGATCATCGGCATCAGCGAGACCGCCGATTTCCACGACGCGGTCAACGAAACGGGCCGCTTCGTCATGCACATCGCCGAACAGGAACACCGTCACCTCTCGGACCGTTTTGCCGAGATAGCTCCCTCCCCGGGCGGCCTTTTCGCCGGGCTTGAGGTGATCGACACTCCTTACGGCCCCCGCCTGGTGGGGCTGGACAGCTGGGCCGGCTGCCGTCTGGAAAGGACGATCCAGGTGGGCTCCCAGATCCTGGTGGTGGGACAGATCGAGGAGCTGGATCTGGGGGAGTTGGAGGACCCGCTGATCTACTTCCGGGGCCGCTACCGGCGGCTTGCCTGAACCGTGAGTGCCCCGACGATCTGGTTGACAACTCTTGGCTGCGCCAAGAACCAGGTGGACTCGGAGAAACTCGTCGCCCTCCTGGCCGAAGCCGGCTATGCCGCTGCATCCGCTCCCGAGCAGGCCGATGTGGTGATGGTTAACACCTGTGCCTTCATCGAAGAGGCCCGCCGCGAGTCGGTGGATGCCATCTGCGAACTCGAGCAGGTAAAGCGCCCCGGGGCTCGGACGGTGGTGCTGGGGTGCATGGCGCAGCGTTTCGGGGTGGAAGTCGGCGAAGCTCTGCCCGAGGTCGACTTGGTGCTGGGGCTGGATCGCTACGGCGAACTGATCCCCAGCCTCGATCGGCTCACCGGCTGGAGACCGGTGACGTGGAGGCGACCAGTGATGGACATCCTCTATACGGTGCGTCGAGCCCGGCCCTCGCTGCCGTACGCCTACGTCAAAGTGGCCGAAGGATGCGACAAACCCTGCACCTTCTGTGCCATCCCCCTCATTCGCGGCAAGCAGCGTTCGAGGCCAGCCGGCAACATCGCTGGGGAGATTGCCGAGCTAACGGCCAGTGGGGTCAGCGAGGTCGTGCTGGTGGCCCAGGACTTAGCGGCCTACGGTCGCGACCTGAGCGAGGAGGGAGGGCTGGTGGAGTTGATCCATCGGGTAGGCGCTACCCCCGGACTCCGCCGGCTGCGCCTGCTGTACCTCTATCCCCGGGAAATACGCCCCGAGCTGATCGCCGAGATGACCTCCAATCCCGTCGTTGCCCCCTACTTCGATCTCTCCCTCCAGCATTCCTCCCCCCGGCTGCTCCGGGCTATGAAAAGGGCCGGTGGTGGTGAGGCCTATCTCGCTTTGATCGCATCGATACGGGAGGCCAACCCGGAAGCGGCCCTCAGGTCTTCGTTCATCGTTGGTTTCCCGGGAGAGACCGAAGACGAAGTGGAAGAGCTTGCCGAGTTCCTAGCTGAGGTCCGCCTCGACTGGGCCGGGTTCTTCCCATATTCGGCGGAGGAAGGCACCCCCGCCGCCCTCCTTCCCGGTCGGTCTGCGCCCCAAGAGGTCTCCGAGCGGGTTCGCTACCTCCAGGCCACTCAGGAGGAGCTCACCACCCAGGCCGCCCTGGCCCAGGTCGGACGCCAGCTCACGGTGGTGGTCGATCAGGTCGAGGAGGGGGTGGCGGTGGCCCGTTCCTATCGAGAAGCCCCGGAAATCGACGGGGTCATCAACCTCGATCGAGGCAGGAGCGGCGAGTGGTTGGAGGTCGAGGTCACCGGCGCCTACGGGGCGGAACTGGCAGCTCGAGTAGTGGGGACGGCGCCGTGAGGAAGCCCTCGTGATCGTGGAAGTGATCGCGGTCGGGACCGAGCTGCTTTTAGGCCAGATAGTCAACAACAATGCCGCCAGCATCGGTGCCAAGCTGGCCGAGAGTGGCATCGACGCCCACTACCAGACCGTGGTCGGCGACAACATTGACCGTATCGCCGCCGCTCTTCGCATTGCCTCGCAACGGGCCGATGCGATCATCGTCACCGGCGGCATTGGACCAACCAAAGACGACCTCACCCGGGAAGCGATCTGCGAGGCCTTCGGACGGACCATGGCGCACTCCGTGGCCTATGCCTCCGAGCTCGCCGCCCGTTTCGCCCAAGCCGGGCGGGAAATGCCCGCCTCCAACCTGCGCCAGGCCGACTATCCAGAGGGGGCGAGCCTCCTCAAGAATCCGAAGGGAACCGCCCCCGGCCTCGCCCTCGAAGACGATGACACGATGGTGTTCGCAGTGCCCGGAGTACCAGAAGAGATGGAGTACCTCATCGAGAAGGAGGTGCTGCCGAGGCTCCGGGCCCATGCCGGGGAGAAGGAGCTTCTGATGAGCCGCGTGCTCCGCACTTGGGGTCGGGGCGAATCCCAGGTCGGAGAGATCCTCGACGACCTTTATGGTTCTACCAACCCGTCGATTGCTTTCCTGGCCTCAGCTGGCGAGGTCAAGGTGCGCATCACCGCCAAAGCTCCCACCGCCGAGGAGTCCATCGCACTCATTGCACCAGTGGAAGACGAGATCAGGCGCCGGCTGGGAGCAGGAGTGTTCGCGGCCGATGATGAGACACTCGATCAGATCATCGCCCAGTTGTTGCGAGGACGGCATTGGACCCTTGGTTCGGCCGAATCAGCCACCGGGGGCATGATCGCCGCCCGGATTACATCGCTAGCCGGCGCCTCCGACTACTACCGGGGATCGGTCATCGCTTATTCCCCAGACCTCAAGGAGTCACTATTAGGCGTGGACGTCAGCCGGGGAGTACTCACGGAAACCACCGCTCAGGCCATGGCCCAGGGCGCCCGGCGCCGGCTGGAGGTGGACGTGGCGGTGGCGGTGGTGGGCTCGGCCGGGCCGCAACCACTGGAACAGCCGGTAGGGACGATGGTTATCGCCGTGGCCACTCCCGAAGATTGCCGGGCCCGGACTATGCGACTTCCCGGCGACCGCGAGCGGATCCGAACCTACACGACTACCGCGGCGTTGCAGCTGGTGAGGCTGGCCGTGTCGGGGATCTGGTGGGAGAACTGAGGCGGCTCTTCTTCGCGGTGCCGGTTGAACCCGAAGTCGCCTCCATGCTCAGCCAACATCTGTCCCGCTGGGAAATCCCCGGAAAGGTGGTACCCCCGGCCAACTGGCACCTGACGGTGCGGTTTCTCGGCTGGACCGACCCCGTCAAGGGGGAGGTAGTCACCGCCCTGGTCGATCAGGCCGGGCGTGGAGGACCATTCCGGCTGACGCTGGGTGCCCTCGGGGCCTTCCCCCGGGCTACCCGGGCAGGAGTGTTGTGGCTCGGGCTCGACCGAGGCGAGGAGGGTCTGGCCGCCCTCAATCGGGTCGTGGAAGAGGCGGCCCAAACCGCAGGTTTCCAACCGGAGGAGCGGCCCTTCGCCGCTCACCTCACTCTCTCCCGCCTTCGCCCTCCCGCCGACGTCTCCGCCCTGATCGACGACTACGAGCCGCGGGAGTTTCGATGGCAGGCACAGGAACTGATTCTCTACGACAGCCGCCCGGGCCCGGTCTACGTACCGGTGGAGAGATTCCCGCTCGTACCGACTAGGTCGGAGGACGATGTTGGGCGGCTACCTCGCGGAGGGCGTCACGATCGAGGTTGACGGCCTCGCTGACCGCAACCCGCACCGGGGTCTGGGCCGTCACGGTGGCGGTGCGGATGCCGCCTTCGAGGGCGGCCCGCTCGCCGAGGATGGCGCCTGGTCCGGCCAGGGCCACTACCTCGCCGTCGATGCTGACTTCGGCAATCCCATCAAGGATCAAGAAAAGTTCGCTTCCCCTGGCGCCCTGTTGGACGATGGACTCGCCCGGCGGAAAGCGACGGAAGACGGGTTTGGCTCCCATGATCTCGACCGACAGGCTACGTTCCACCGCCGTTTCCGCATCAACGACTCGGGCCGCCTCGTCGTGATCGGACCAGGGGGAGTGATCGTGGCTGCTCTCGGCCGCCCAGCGAGCGAAATCGATGAGGGCACTCTTCTGCGCCAGCGCTCCCTGGTTGTCGTAGATCCAATGCCGGGGGAAAGGGGAGGCGCCCAGCACCTCGAACGAAGCCTCGCCTTCGAAGCCAATGGTGAGGGCGAGGGTGGTCCAGGCGCTGGGTGCGGTCAGTTGCAGGAACGGCGGCCGTGAAATCCGCCGGGGGAGAGGTGCGCCGGTCCGCCCTCCTGCCGTCTGCACAAACCGTACGCCGGTGGCACCCACCTGAGGGGGGTGCTGGAGGTCCGGGAAGGCGACCGCCGGCACCTTCACCAGGTGGCCTCCGAGGTTGAGGGTGGTGGCTCCGAGGAGACCGCTTCCCAGGTAGCCCGCCGCTTTCACCTCGGCGCCTTCGATCTCGATGAAGGCGCGGAGATGGTTGGCGAAGCGGAAGCGGTCCTGGCTGCGGAGCATTTCCAAGTCCTCAATCCGATCAGGTGGCGGTGGGTCGTAGTGACCGACCCCGAGGTCGACTGGGACCCGTAAAAGGCCCGTCATGGCCTCGACCGGGATCCAGGAGAGGGAGGTGACTTCGGCTTCGTACCGGGGCATGGTCCCATTAAACGAGAACACCGTTACGAAATCGTCCTCCGAACATTCGTTCGTGCTAGTGTCGAGATCACAAGTCTGTTATTTGTCAGTGGCGGGTCGTAGATTCGACCCAACAAGGTGAGGACGAAAAGAGGAGCGAAAGTGGAAGATCGCGACAAGGCACTGGACATGGCGGTTTCTCAGATTCATCGCCAGTTCGGCAAAGGTTCAATCATGAGGATGGGGGAAACCGCCGACCAGAAGATCGAGGTCATTCCCACCGGGGCTTTGGCCCTCGACTTAGCTCTGGGAGTAGGAGGGGTGCCGCGAGGGAGGGTCGTCGAACTCTACGGCAACGAAGCCTCCGGCAAGACCACTCTCGCCCTCCACATCGTGGCCGAGGCCCAACGCAATGGCGGGATCGCCGCTTTTATCGACGCCGAACACGCCCTCGACCCCGGTTACGCCAAAGCCATCGGAGTCGATATCGACGAGTTGCTGATCTCCCAGCCCGATACCGGTGAACAGGGCCTGGAGATCGCCGACATGCTGATCCGCTCCGGGGCTCTCGACGTGGTGGTAATCGACTCGGTGGCGGCGCTGGTTCCACGGGCCGAGATCGAAGGGGAGATGGGCGACTCCCACGTCGGGTTGCAGGCCCGGCTGATGTCGCAGGCTCTACGCAAACTCACCGGCAGCCTCTCCCGGTCCCGCACCACCGCCATCTTCATCAACCAGTTGCGAGAGAAGATCGGAGTGATGTTCGGGTGCCTGGCGTACGACACCCGGGTGATGCTGGCCGACGGCACCCAGGAGAAGGTCGGGAAGATCGTAAATCAGCGGCTCCCGGTCGAGGTGATGTCCTATGACTTCTCCAGCGGAGAGGTGGTTTCGCGGAAAGTAGTCAACTGGTTTGACAACGGTCGCACCGACCGCTTCCTCCAGATCACCGTGGCCAAACCCCTAAAGAACGGCCGCGCCCAACTAGGAATCACCTCCAACCACAAGGTCATGACCCCGGCTGGCTGGAAAGAGGCGGGTGAACTGAAGGTCGGCGACCGGGTGCTGGAAGCCGTTCCCCAATATCTCTCGCCTCAGCAGTGGGAGATAATTCGAGGCTCGTTGATGGGTGACGGAGCTTTGTCCCCTAGCCGGAGTGGGTATTCAGCTCGGTTTCGGATGGGTCATGGGACGAAGCAGGTCGAATACGGGGATTGGAAGGCGTCGCTTTTCGCCAACCTCTCGGTCAGCCGCTTTGTCAACTCGAAAGGACACTCCTTCTGGGACATCCAACCGCTGCCCGAGCTGGCATCGCTACGCCAGGCGGTTTATGTGGCCGGCAAAAAGGAGTTCGACGAAAACTTTTTCAAGCAGCTCACCCCACTCTCGCTCGCCATCTGGTACATGGATGACGGCAGTTTCGCGGTGCGGTCTAAGGGCCTTCAGGCTCGCACTCAGGGCGGCAGTGGTCGGATCTCGATTGGGGTGGAGGCGATGTCTTCGGCGACCCGCCAACGCCTGGTGGACTATCTAGCGGATACATGGGGGATTCGTGGGCGGCTGACGAGTTCGGGGGCCACCGGCAAAGCTCTGGTGATCTTCGATCGAGCCGCCACCGATCGCTTCCAAGAGGTGGTGGCGCCCTATATACATCCGTCAATGGCGTACAAGCTATTGCCCCGTTTCCATGGGCAGTTCGATGTCCAGCCTCAATTCATCGAACTGCGTTACGGGCTCGAGCCCTACCCGATCGTCGACATCCACGACAAGCCCCGTTCCAAGAAAACTCACCGTTTTGACTTGGAGGTGGAGGGAAGCCACAACTACTTCGCTGATGGAGTCATGGTCCACAACTCCCCCGAAACGACCCCGGGAGGCCGGGCTCTCAAGTTCTACTCCACCGTCCGTCTTGAGGTGCGCCGGGTGGAGACCATCAAAGACGGGGCGGAGAGCGTCGGTAACCGGGTCCGGGTCAAGGTGACAAAGAACAAGGTATCGCCTCCCTTCAGATCGTGTGAATTCGATATTGTGTTCGGTGAGGGGATCTCCCGGGAGGGAAGCTTGCTCGATGTAGCAGTCGACCATGGCGTGGTGAAGAAGAGCGGTGCCTGGTTCACCTTCGACGGCGACCAACTGGGCCAGGGTCGGGAGAACGCCAAGCGGTTCCTGCGAGAGAACCCGGAAGTGGCGATGCAACTCCAGGCCAAGGTCTACGAGGTGGTGGGGATGGCCGAAAGCCCCCATGCCATCGAAGAGGTCGATATCGGCGAGGAGTAATACGCCGGCCAGCCGGTGAGGGGCGGAAAATCGCGTGACCGGGACGAGGATGGGGGCGGGCTAAACTGACTCTTCCACACGAGTCAACCACTTGAAAACAACAGTGTCCCTATTCGATAGCTTCGCCACCGTCCACCGGAGATGCCGGCCCTCGGGCTGAATAACTCCTGTCAAGTCGTTGGTTCGTGTGCCGGGCCCCCGAGGCTCGGCACACGCGTTTTCGGATAGCGACACCGGAAGGAAGTCGTCATGGACAACTTCTGGGTCGTCGTTATTGCGGTGCTGGCCGCTTCGCTGGCTGGCGCCGTCGGCTACCTATTCGCCAAAGACCGGGGCAGGTCCCGTCCCACCCTGGACACGGGTGATCCCATCGCTCACGCTCGGGCCGAAGCCCAGCGGCTCCTCGCCACGGCCGAAGAAGAAGGCCGGGCTCGAGCCGAGACCTATCGGCAGCGGGAAGAGGCTGCGCTTGAACACCGCCGCCTCGAGCTGGATGCGGTCCAGACCCGGCTCACTCACCGCGAGGAAACCCTTGAGCAACGAGCAGCCAACCTGTCCTCTCGGGAGCAGATCCTCATCCAGCGGGAACAGGAGCTGGCGGGACGGCAAAGTGAGCTAGAAGCCATGCGGGAACATACCCGCGGCGAACTGGAACGGATCGCCGGGATCGATGCCAAAGCGGCCAAAGAAGAACTCTTGGCCCAGGTCGAACACGAGGGACGGCGAGAAGCCATGATCCTCGTTCGCGACTTGGAGATGAAAGCCAGAGAGGAGGCCGACCGTCGAGCCCGACGGATTCTCGCCACTTCAATCCAGCGTTTGGCTTCGGAGGTCGTCACCGAAACCACCGTCTCGGTCATCACCCTTCCCTCCGACGACATGAAGGGTCGCATCATCGGCCGGGAAGGACGAAACATCCGTACGCTGGAGGCGGTCACCGGAGTGAACCTGGTGGTGGACGACACCCCGGAAGCAGTATCGGTGGTGTCCTTCGACCCGGTGCGGAGAGAAAAAGCCCGCATCACCCTGGAGAAGCTGGTAGCTGACGGACGGATTCACCCCGCCTCCATCGAAGAGGCCTACGAGAAAGCCAGCACCGAAGTCGAACAGTCGGTGCGGGACGCCGGGGAGTGGGCTTTGTTAGAGGTGGGCTTGACCAAGATGAATCCCGAGCTGGTCACGTTGTTGGGACGCCTCAAGTATCGAACCAGCTATGGCCAAAACGTGCTCAACCACCTGGTGGAGTCGGCCCACATAGCCTCCATGCTGGCCAGCGAACTGGGGGTGGAGGTGGCTCCGGTCAAGCGGTCGGCGCTGTTGCACGACATCGGCAAGGCCGTCACCCATGAGGTGGAGGGAAGCCACGCCTTGATCGGCGCCGAAATTGCGCGCCGCTTCGGAGAAGACCCCGCCGTCGTCCACGGGATCGAAGCCCATCACAACGAGGTGGAGCCTCGGAGCCTATTGGCGGTGCTGGTGCAGGCGGCCGATGCCGTCTCCGCGGCTCGTCCCGGGGCGCGAAGGGAAGCCCTTGAGTCCTACGTTCGCCGGCTGGAACGATTGGAATCACTCGCCGGGGAATTCAACGGAGTGCGCCAGGTTTTCGCCATGCAGGCCGGGCGGGAAATCCGGGTGGTGGTTGATCCCGGGGAGGTGGACGACCTCGGCGCCGGCGACCTGGCCCGGCGGATCGCTCGCAAATTCGAAGAAGACCTTCAATATCCGGGCCAGATTCAGGTGACCGTGATCCGGGAGTTCCGGGCCACCGACCACGCCCGCTGACGGAGGGCCATGACCCAACTTGTCCCAGCTCCCACCATACGCCGGGCGCCTCCGCGCTTCCCCACCCGGGTCGGGCAGCGGTATCTGATCCGAACCTTCGGATGCCAGATGAACGAACACGACTCCGAACGGGTGGCGGGACTGCTGGCCGCCGACGGGATGGTGGCCACCCATGACCTAGACCAAGCCGATGTGCTCTTCATCAATACCTGCACCATCCGTGAGAACGCCGACAACCGGTTGTACGGCAACCTTGGACAGTTGAAGGAATGGAAGGACCGCCGGCCCGACTCGCTGCTGGTGGTGGGGGGTTGCGCCGCCCAGAAAGACCGGGATTTGGTCAGAGAGAAGGCCCCTTGGGTTGATGTGGTCCTGGGGACCCACAATCTCGACCGGGTTCTCGATCTCCTCGACTACGCAGAGAACTGGGGACCCATAACTGAGGTGGTGGATGAGCTTCAGGCAATGCCCTCCTCCTTGCCGGTGCGCCGAGAGCTAACCCATTCGGCTTGGGTCTCAATTCAGGTGGGATGCAATAACACCTGCACTTTCTGCATTGTCCCCGCCGTGCGGGGGCCGGAGGTCAGTCGCCGTCCCGGTGACATTCTGCGAGAGGTCAGGGGTCTGGTGGCCGAAGGCGTGGTGGAAGTGACCCTCCTCGGTCAGAACGTCGACACCTACGGCCGTGACCTGGCTCTTGAGGGCCGCCGCCGTCCCCTCTTCGCGGAGTTGTTACGTCAAGTGGGAAGCGTTCCGGGAATCCGGCGGGTCCGGTTCACCAGTCCCCACCCGGCTGACTTCCGTGCCGACGTTGCTCAAGCCATGGCTGAAACCGAAGCCGTATGCGAGCAGCTTCATCTTCCCCTGCAGTCGGGGTCCGATCGGATCCTGGCGGCGATGCATCGCGGATACAACGTTGAGCGCTATCGGGCCAAGCTGGCCATGGCCCGGCAGGCTATTCCTGGGCTGGCGGTTTCCACCGACATCATCGTGGGCTTTCCCGGTGAGAGCGAAGAAGACTTTTCAGCCACCCTGGAAGTGGTCGGCGAGTGTCAGTTCGACCAAGCGTTCATGTTCATCTTCTCCCCTCGCCCGGGAACCCGAGCCGCCGAGATGACCGACCGGTTCGTACCTCCCCAGGTGGTGAAGGATCGTTTCGATCGCCTAGTCCAATTGCAGGGTGAAATCTCGCTGCGGCGGAATCGGGAGGAGATCGGCAAGTCCCTCGAAGTGCTGGTCGAGGGCCCTTCCAAGAAGGACGCAGGCGTGGTGACCACTCGGAGCCGGGGCGGGAAGGTCGTACATGTGAAAGGGGTTTGGCCCCCGGGAACCTTTCTCCCAGTGGAGATTTATGGGGCAGCGCCTCATCATCTGATGGGGAGGGTGTCCTGACTCGAATCTTCGCCTTGCTCGGGCCTACCGCCGCGGGCAAGAGCGAGGTAGCGCTGGAGCTGGCCAGCCGGCTTTCGGCTCCCATCCTTTCCGTGGACTCGATGCAGGTCTATCGGGAGATGAACATCGGCACGGCCAAACCCACCCGGGCGGAGCAGCAAAGAGTCCGTCACTACCTGATCGACCTGGTTGATCCCAGCGAGGAGTACACCGTGGCCGAATTTCAGCGGGAAGGCCGGGCCATCATCGAACAAGGGGGACACGACACTGTGCTGGTTGTGGGTGGATCGGGCCTTCACTTTCGGGCGCTGGTTGATCCTCACACCTTCCCACCCCATGACCCTGCCCTCCGCCGCCAGCTGGAGGAATTGGACGATCCTGCGTCCATGCTCAACCGGTTGGATCCGGCAGCAGGCACCTTGGTCGACCTGGCCAATCGCCGCCGGGTGGTCCGAGCTCTGGAGATCCATCAACTCACCGGCCTTACTCCTTCGATGCGCTACGCCACGCTGGAGGCGGAGAAAGTGCGCCGCTATCAGCCCAAGTATCGGTTTGCTGCGGTGGGCCTCGACCCTGGGCTGGATTTGCCGCCTCGGATCACGGGCCGGGTGGAAGCAATGGCGGCGTCGGGCCTGCTTGAAGAGGTGGCAAGGTTGCGGGGGAGGCTCGGCCCCACCGCATCCCGCGCCGTGGGGTACCGCCAGTTGCTAGCTCATCTCGGCGGCCAGCTCACCCTATCCCAGGCCTGGGAAGAGGTGGTGAGAGCCACGCTGGCCCTCGCCCGCAGACAGCGGACCTTCTTCCGGCGGGATCCCCGGATTAACTGGCTGCCCTGGGACAAGGATCCGCTGCGGCGGATCCAAGGGGTAGCAGAACGATGGGGACTGCCGTGAAGTTCGTCAAGATGGAGGGACTCGGCAACGACTTCGTCGTGGTCGACGGGTCAACGGTGATGGAGCCCAAGATGGTGCGGTCGTTGTGTGACCGCCATCGCGGAGTGGGAGCGGATGGGGTCCTCCAGGTGACCGCCAACGCCGGAGTGGTGGTAATGGGTTATTGGAACGCCGATGGCTCGCCCGCCGAGATGTGTGGTAACGGGCTCCGCTGTGTAGCCCGTTACGCGCTTGACTTTGGCTTGGCGGAAGGCGAAGAGTTCCAGGTTCTCACTCCCGCCGGACTCAGGCGGGTCGTCGCCATCACCGATCCAACGGTCGAAGTAGGGGTGGTCGAGGTAGGAGAGTCGTTCTCTTTCCAAGGCCATCGTTTCTGGCGGGCCTCGGTGGGCAACCCCCACGCGGTTACCTTCGTTGACGAGGTTGCTGGGGCTCCGGTGGCGACCATCGGCCCCGCCTTGGAGGCGGCCACCCCCACCGGTACCAACGTCGAGTTCACCAAGGTGTTAACACCCCACCAGTTGGAGATGCGGGTTTGGGAACGTGGGGTGGGAGAGACGCTGGCTTGCGGCAGCGGCATGGTGGCAGCGGCCGCAGTGGCCTTTCATCGGGGCCAAGTCGAGTCCAAAGTCGAGGTGGCTGTTCCCGGGGGGGTCGGCCTGGTGGAACTCACCGGCTCCCAAGCGTGGCTGACCGGCCCCGCCCGTTACGTATTCGAAGGCGAGATCGATCTACAGGCGCCGGAGAACGCTGACCACCCGTCCGATTACCTCCACCCCTGAGTCGTAGGTGATGGGGGAGAGGGCCGGATTGGCCGGTTCAAGAGTGACCTTTCCGCCGTGACGCCGCAATCGCTTGACCGTAGCCTCGTCGCCTCCTACCAGTGCCGCCACGATGTCGCCTTCATTGGTAGCGGCGCCTTTCTCGATGACCACCAGGTCGCCGTCGAAGATGCCGGCGTCGATCATGGAGTCGCCTTTCACCGAAAGCATGAACACCGGCCCCCGTCCGACCAGGGCAGTGGGCAGTTCGTAGACCTCTTCGATGTCTTCCTCGGCGAGAATGGGGGAGCCAGCCGCGATCCGTCCGACTAGCGGCACCTGCCGTGTCACCGTCTTACGAGTGCTGCGGGCCTCATCTCCCAACACCTCGATCGCCCGGGGTTTGGTGGGGTCTCGGCGTAGGTAGCCGGCCTTGACCAGCGAAGACAGGTGGCTGTGCACCGTCGATGGTGAGGAGAGCCCGATCGCTTCGCCGATCTCCCGCACCGAAGGCGGATATCCCCTTGCCGCCACCATTTCCCTGATGTAGTCGAGGACCTGACGCTGGCGGTCTGTGATCTCGTTCATGTTCTACTCCTTTCACCACGAACTGGTGTTCTTGAGCTTACCGGACCCGGGTGACACTTCCAAACATCTGTTCGTGGTTGACAAACGAACTAATGTTCGAGTAGGGTGAACGAACGTCAGTTCGGATTCTGTCACACCCTCCCGATACGGTGACAGAACATCCGAGGTTGGGAGACCAGCCGACGGAACCGCCGGAGAAAGGAGGAAGAACAATGCTCACCCGTCACCAGTCGCTTTCCCTCAGACTGTTGATCCTCCTCACCGGGGCGGGCATTGTCTTTCTCCTCATCTCCGGACGGGTTGAGGCCAGCCCGCCACCGGCACCACCCACCGAATATCGGGTCGTGGCCGGGGACACGTTGTGGAGCATCGCTTCCGACCTCGCCGGGCCATCGGTCGATGTCCGCTCGGTGGTGGCCGACATCAAGCGGGACAACGGACTCCAAACCAGCGCGTTGAATGTGGGCCAGGTGCTGGTGATCCCGGCCTCGTGACTGCCAAGTCACCAGTGGCGGGCGCCAATTACCCTCCGGGGGTGCGTTGTCCGGTTTGTGGAGCCGCCGAGACCAAGGTCATCGATAGCCGGCCCGCGGAGGGTGGTGCCGCCATCCGCCGCCGGCGGCTTTGCGCTGAGTGTGGCAGTCGCTTCACCACTTACGAGCGCGGAACTCCTGTTCTAATGGTGAAGAAGCGTTCCGGTTTGGTGGAAACATTCTCCACCGAGAAACTCACCGCCGGCGTGATGGCGGCGGTGGCGGGACGTTCCGTATCCGCTTCCGCGGTGGCCGACTTGGTGGAGGAGATCGAAACCGAAGTCGCCGCTCAACCGGGGCCATTCCCTTCCCAGGAAATCGGGCGGCTGGTCCTCGAGGGTCTACGCAAACTGGACGAAGTGGCGTACCTGCGCTTCGCTTCCGTGTACAAGGACTTTCAGCACGCCGAAGACTTCGAACGGGAGATGGCAGCCTTGGGAGAGAAGGGCTCAGGGACTGGGCAAGGCGGCCAGTAGACGTTGCGCCGCCTCGCTCAAGCTGCCCGCTTCGTGGCGGGCGCCGTTGAGAATCCCAGAGATGGTGTCGTGTTCGGTCTGAGCGAGATGGGCCAGATCACCTTCCAGCTTTACCAACAGTTCCTGCGACCGGGCTTCATCGGAGGCCGCCAACGCGTCGAGGTAGTCCTTGGCCCAGGTGGAGAACTCAGCGACGAAAGCTCTGACCAGACGCACGTGGTCAGAGACGACGCTTCCAGTGGGGAGAGAGGCGACGACCTCGGTCATCTGAGCCTGCCACGGCGCCAATGCTGCCGCTGCGGTGGGGGCGTCGGTCACCTGGTCCAGACCCGGACTGTGCCAGAACGGTGCCAGCACCAGACGGTACGACAAGGCTTCCGTGACCCGACCTTCAAGGTCGAGAGCTTGTCGGGAAATAGCGGTTGCTTCCGCCCTCAGTTCGTCGTTGGGCTCGAGCTGGGTCGAAGCGAGGAAAAGATCCCGCGCCGCGACATCGATCGCGGCCAGCGGGGCGGTGGCGTCGATCGCGGCCGGGTCGTCCGGGGCCAGGGCCTCTGCTAGATCCTGGAGCGCAAGGGCCATCGACTGAGCCGAGGTGGCCATGGCTTGACGATGGACGGTGGTGGCTGCCTCGGGACCCCGCACCAGAGAGATGACCAATACCAAGACGCAAAACCCGATCAACCCGGCGATACCGACGCTGGTCGCCCGGAAGGACCCGCGGCCGAGCTTGGAGCGGGCGATCACATGGGGCTTCCAGCCTTCCAGCTCGAGGTCGGGGATGAGCTGGCGGGAGGAGGAAGGAGCCGTGACCCGAGGGGTGGGAAGCGGCAAGGGCGCGGGGTGGTGGGGAGCGAGGCTAACCACCATGGTGTTGCCGGCGTCGTAGAAGCCAAGGCTCTCCAGCATCGACACCTCCATCAGGGGCTCCCTCATAGTGGTGTATTCCATTACTCCCACCCCGGCTACCGCCATGGTGGGTGCCGCTCCCGAGGGAGGACCGGCGGGAGGGCGGGTGGGGGCGGCGTCACGGTGCCGGCCCGAGGCCCGGCGGTGGCCGGCATCGTCGAGCAGACCACTGAACTCCACCGCCCGTCGCCATGAAGTCCGGAGTCTCTCGGGGGCAGTAGCTCGCCACTCTGCCCAGGGCAGGTCGATTTCGCCGGCCACGGCGCGAGTCCGGGTGATGAAGCGACGCCAGGCGCGAGAGAGCCGCTCGCCAAGTTCCTCGGCTGGAGGCACGTTGATCGACTTGATCGCCGAAGATGCCTGCTCCCAACGGCTGGGGCGTGATCGGGGAGCTAGATGGCGACCCCCAGGGCGTTTCCCCGCGGGACGTCGGGGCCGGTGCTGGCGGGGAAGATGGGTTGTGCGGCAGTCATTACAGTAGGCGAGGGCCACGTGGTTCTCCGTGGTCGGTCCGCCCAGTCACCCCACGTCAAGTTGTTGCCAGCCCATGCAGATTAACTTCCAGCGTCTCGATCCCATGGCAATCTCGCCTCGACGGGCAAATCCAGGGGATGCCGGGCTTGACTTGGCCTCGCGGATCGACTGCGTCATCGAGCCCGGGCAGTTCTTGGCGGTCCCCACTGGCATCGCCATCGCCATCCCTCGGGGATACGCTGGGCTGGTGTTGCCGCGCAGCGGTCTGGCCCGCCGCCACGGACTCTCGCTCGTCAACACCCCCGGTCTGATCGACTCTGGTTATCGCGGGGAGATTGAGATCCTGCTCATCAACCACGGTCCCGATCGGATCAGCATCGAAACCGGTCAGCGGATTGCCCAGCTGGTCATCGTCGGGGTGGCCGAGGCCTCACTCCAGGAGGTACCCGAACTCGACCCCACCGAGCGCGGACCTGCCGGTTTTGGCAGTTCCGGCCGTTAGGCAAGGTTGAGCAGTCCCCGAGCCATCCCTACACTTACCCCGCCGGCGGAAGTAGCTCAGTTGGTAGAGCGCAACCTTGCCAAGGTTGAGGTCGCGGGTTCGAGCCCCGTCTTCCGCTCCCTTCCGGATCGGACGGCACCGGACCGGTCTGGGGATCTGGCGACGTGGCCGAGTGGTTAGGCGCGGGTCTGCAAAACCCGTTACTCCGGTTCAATTCCGGACGTCGCCTCCACTCCCGCAAACGTCGGGTTTCGGGCCCTTAGCTCAGAGGTAGAGCGCTTCCTTGACACGGAAGAGGCCGGAGGTTCAAGTCCTCCAGGGCCCAC
>DATEDX010000027.1:0-2880 GCA_035281425.1 Acidimicrobiia bacterium | reverse complement strand
TCGACCGCCACCTCCACCGCCTGGCTGCCTCGGCCCGGTACTTCGATGTCCCTCTCGATCCCGCCGAGGTAAGGGCGGCGCTTCGGGCGGCGGTGGCCGGCTACTCCCACTCGCGGTGTGTCCGGTTGGGGGTCGGGCGCGACGGGACCATCCGCGTCGAAACAAGTGAGCTCATCTCCAACGGTCCGGTCACCCTGGCCGTGGATGACGCGCCGGTCGATCCTGAAGAGGTCTTCCTCTATCACAAGACGACCAATCGCCAGATTTACGACGAGGCGAAGAAGCGGCATCCGGAAGCTGATGATGTCATCCTCATCAACACCCGCGGGGAGGTGACCGAAACCACCATCGCCAATCTGGCCGTCTGCCTCGATGGAGCCTGGGTCACCCCGCCGGTCAGCGATGGCCTGCTCCCCGGTACCTACCGGGCCGAGTTGGTGGAGACAGGTCAACTGGCGGAGCGGACCATCACCTTGGCCGACCTGCGAGAGGCGAGGAAGGTGGCCAGACTCAACGCCCTGCGAGGATGGCAGACCGCCAAGCTGTCAGGAGACTTCTCCGACTAACCGGGTCAGCTGCTCGAGGCGTTGCAGGACCTCGGATCGACCTTTGGGGGGAATGTTGAAGGTGATCCGGTCGATGCCGAGTCCGGTCAGCTCGGCTACCACTTCAGCGTCCGGGCGGGTGCTGAACGAGGTCACTTCGAACGACTCCCGCCCGGCGACGGCGGCCCGGACCTCAGCCAGTTTTCCCTTGAGATCGTGACGCCCCAGGGGGATCCAGCCGTCGCAGAACTCGACCAAATGGGCCATGGTCTTGGGACCAGCGTCGGCGCCGAGAATGATGGGCGGATGAGGTTGTTGGACCGGTTTGGGCCAGGCCCACGACGGCTCGAGCTGAATCAACTCGCCGTCGTATTCAGCTACCTCTTTGGTCCACAACTCCTTCATCAAAAGCACCTTCTCGCGGAGCAACCGGCGACGGTCGCCGTACCGAACTCCGTGGCTAGCCATTTCCTCCTTGTTCCAGCCGTAGCCGATGCCAAAGATCATCCTCCCTCGGGAGAGGTAGTCGAGCGAAGCGACCTCTTTAGCCAGCCACACATGGTCTCGTTGCGCCACCAGGGTGATACCGGTGGCGAGCTTGAGGCGGGTGGTGACCGCGGCCGCGGCTCCCAGAGCCACCATCACGTCGAGGGTGCGGGAGTAGTAGTCGGGTAGGGGTGCGGCTCCCGCCACCCCTCCCCAGGGAGTCCGGCGGGAGACGGGGATATGGGAGTGTTCCGGCAGCCACAACGACTCGAAGCCGGCGGACTCGACCTCTTGGGCGAGCTCTGTAATCCCGATGGTCTGGTCGGTGAGGAAGAAGGTGATGCCAAAATTCATTCGGAGAGACGGTAGACGGTAGACGGAAGACGGAAGACGGAAGACGGAAGACGTGAGACGTGAGACGTGAGACGTGAGAGAGGTAAGCGGGGAGACGGGAGACGTGAGGATTCGGGATCAGATTGGGCGGGAGGGGCCGGTTCCATTTGAGCGGTTCATGGAACTAGCGCTGTACGGACCCGAGGGCTATTTCATGGCCCCCATCCTCCGTTCGGAGAAGGCGGGAGACTTCCTCACCAGTCCCGAGGTGAGCCCCCTCTTTGGGCAGACTCTGGCTGGTTTTGTCGCAGCAGAACAGCAGCGAATCGGCCCCCCCTTCTCGGTGGTGGAGGTAGGAGCCGGTTCGGGCTCGCTCCTGCGGCCGCTGCTGGAAAGCGTGCGGGTGGAGACCTGGGCGGTGGAGGTGTCGCCCCCCGCCCGGGAGGTCCTGTCCGCCCTTCTTCCCCGGAGGAGAGTGGTCGAATCTTTGGCCGAGGTGCCCAGGCCACTTCGGGGAGTCATCATCGCCAATGAACTGCTCGACAACTTGCCGATGGCGATGGCTCAACTCACTGCCGAGGGATGGAGGGAGCGATGGGTGACTGCGGACGGAGAAGGATTAGAAATGGTCGATCGCCATCCCCGTCCCGAGGTGCGGACCTGGCTGGATCGCTTTGCCGGTCCAGTGGATGAGGGGGGTTGGGTAGAGGTGCAACTGGCGGCAACTGCCTGGGTGGCGGAGACGGTGACGGAACTGGAAGGGGGCAGCCTGCTGGTCGTCGACTACGGCGACCTGGCCGTCAACCTCGCTCCCCGGCGTCGGGATGGCACCCTCCGCACCTACCGGGCTCACCATCTCGGTCCCCATCCCCTAGCCGAACCCGGTGCCACCGACATCACTGCCGATGTCAACTTCAGCGCGATGATGGCTGCGGCCGAGGCTGCCGGCGCCGAAGTGGAGCTGCTCCGTCAAGACGACTTCCTGGCGGCCTGGGGGCTGCGGGACATCCTCCGGGACTTGCGTCACCGGGAGCTGGAGGCTGCTGGCGGTGCCGATCACATGGCCCGCCTTGCTCTCCGCAGCCGGGTGGCCGAGGCGGAGACCCTCCTTCATCCGCGGGGCCTGGGCGACTTCCGGGTGTTGATCGCCCGCAAATGAAGAGGGCCGCCTCCCTGGCGGCCCTCTTCATTTGATCCTCTGGTTATCTCACGGCTTTCCCTTGCGGTCGATGCGTACGAACCAAGGGGCTCGCAGCTCATCGCCACCGCAGGTGAAGGTGATGTAACCCGAGTAGTCACCCGAAGGTGAGTTGCCGGCCTTGCCACCGTCGAGAAGGACGGTGAGGGTGTCGCCGGCGGCGACGCTGTCGTCGGAGAGGCTGATGAGGGCACTGTCCTCAGACACGGTGCAACTTCCGCTCCCGGTGACGGCGACTTCGACCGATCCGGCGGCGGCGGTGTTGCCGCTCACCAGACCGAAGCTGACCGAGACCGGATCGAGGAAGATGGCGGCGCC
>DATEDX010000026.1:0-8497 GCA_035281425.1 Acidimicrobiia bacterium | reverse complement strand
GCGCCGGCCTAGGCCCTTACCTCCTGGCGCATGAACGCCACGTAGGCACCGGCGAACAAAGCGGCCGTCATCGCCAGCATGCCCACCACTTGCGGCCAGATCACCATCAGGCTTTGCACCAGGGTGAGGTTGGAGACCAGGGCCCGGTTGACCTGCTCGAAGGTGACCAAACCCACGGTGCGTTCCGTAGGGTCGAGGAGCACGGTGGAGGTCTCCGAAAAGAGCGTCAGCGGCGAGATCCGTGACAAGGTCACTTCTCCGCGGAGAGCGGAGCTGGGATCGTCGGGGGTAGCGAGGAGGTTGCCGAGCGCCTGAAATATGAAGGCACCGAACAGGGACACCACCAACCAGATCCCCACCGCGATCAGGGCCGAGGTGGCGGCCCGGGGTACCAGCACCGAGGTCAAGGTGGCCAGAGCCTGCCAGAAGCCCACGTAGATGATGGCCACCACCAGCCAGATCAGAAGCCGCGCCACTTCCGTGGCGGTGGGGAAGAGGCCCAGACGGAAGATACCGATGCCGGCGACAAAGAAGGTCAATGCAGCCAGCATCAGCCCCACCACCGCTAGCCCCGCCACGAATTTGCCGAGGATCACCTCGTCGCGGTGGATGGGCTGGGCGAGCAGGCGGGGCAAGGTTCCTTGTGATCGCTCTCCGCTGATGGCGTCGAAACCGAACATGATCCCCAGCAGCGGTGCTAGGAAACCGATAAAGACCACCAAGGGGAAGGGCACCGGTTCGGTGGTAACGGTGAACAGCTTGAGGAAGATGGCGGGGACCCCCACCGCGTCGGGCGCCACCGAGCGGATCCCCCCGGAGGCGGCGAAGACGGCGGCTGCCGCCGCTACCCCCAGGATCAGTATCAGCACGTAAAAACGCGCCGAGAGCAGGTGGTCGCCAAACTCCTTGCGTGCCACTACCTTCCAGCCATGCCCGAGTTGGTAACGCTCGCCAAGCGGCCGAGCCGCCGGCGCTTCGGCGACAGTCACTTCAGCCAACTTTGGCCTCCTCTTTGTGGAAGTAACGCCGGTACACCTCATCGAGGTCGTCGGAGACTCGATGGACTCCATTGACGGACACCCCGGCCCCAACCAGGGCCGAGATCAGTCGATTGGTCGCGCCTGGATCGACGGTGATTAGGAAGGTATGGGGCAAGCGGCCGGGCTTGATGGCTCGCACGAAGGCCTGGCTGGCGAGTGCCCCTTTCAATTTCTCGTCATCACCTCCGGCTTGGACCTCGACCACCTCCGGCCCCTTGCTCTTGGCTGCCAATTCATGCGGTGCTCCCTGGACCACCACCTTGCCGCGCACGAATATCGCCACCCGATCACACACCGCTTGCACCTGGTGGAGGAGGTGGCTGGAGAGGAGCACGGTGACGTTGCGCTGCTCGGCCAAGTTCCGGATCAACGCCAGCATCTCGGCCACTCCCTCCGGGTCAATGGCCGTCGTCGGCTCGTCGAGGATGAGGATGGCTGGCTCTTTGATGAGTGCGTCGGCGATCCCCAGCCGCTGTTTCATGCCCCGGGAGTAGGTACCGGCCGGTTGGTCGGCGGCGGAGGTAAGACCCACCTCTTCGAGCAGGGCGCTGATCCGGCTCTCCATCTCTTGGCGAGGCACCTGGTTTAGGGCGGCCGTGAAGCGCAGGTTCTCCCGCCCGGTCATCGAGTCGTAGAACCCGACGGCATCGGGGAGATAGCCCACTCGTCCTTTGACCTCCAGGGGGTGGCGGGCAGGGTCCAGACCCAGCACCTCGATCGTCCCCGAGGTCGGTTCCACCAACCCCAGCAGCATGAGAATGGTTGTGGTCTTCCCGGCCCCGTTCGGCCCGAGGAGACCGAACACCTCCCCGGGGCGGAGCTGCAGGTCAAGGGAATCGACCACCTTGACCTCGCCGTACTGTTTGGTCAGGCGGCGGGCGACGATGGCAGCATCAGCCACGAATCACCTCCGGCCGAAGCGGCGGAACACCCACCCCAGTGCAGCCAGCACCAGCAGGATCAAACCGATTCCCACCAGCCCGCCGAAGGCGGAGGGGCTCACGGTGCTGCGGATCTCCATGCTGGCATCGGTCTCGGCGGTGTTGGCCCGGAAGCTGATCTGGTAGTCACCAGCGATCGCTCCGGTGGCCGGGGTGATGGTGGCGGTGACCGTTTGCACCTGACCCGGTTCGATCACCGGAATGACGTCCTGGTCGAAGGTCACCTCCCAGTTGGTGGGGGGAGTGGCCGCCAACTCGACATTGTTGAGGGCGGCGGTTCCGCTGTTGATCACCACGAACTGGAACTGCGAGGGCTGGCCGACGGTGACGGCGGCGTTGAGTCGCCCGTCGGGTGTGGTCAGCTCCATCGCATAGCTGCCGGTGATCTGCACCACGAGCGGGGTTTCGACGCTGATGTCAGGTCCCCGAGCGACCACCCTGAGGTCGTATTGACCTTCGGTGACATTGGCGGGTGGGGTGGCGGTGACGTTAATGCGTCCGGTGCCACCGGCATCGACGGTGATGGTGGTGGCCTGGCTTTGGCCTGAGGGTCGGGCTTCGACTACCCACCCCAGTGGTCCCTCGCCCTCCAATTCCAAGGTCACTTCCGAGGGAGTGTCGTTGCGGACCTCGATGTTGAACGGAAAGTCGTCATCGGCCGAGCCTTGCAGTCCGGTGTACTCCGGGGTCAGGGTCACGGTCCCTCCCGCCCCGCCTTGGACGGTGACGGTGACGGGGAGGCTGGCGCTTTCCCCGCCTCCGCTAGCCCGAACCGTGAGTTCATATTCCCCTTCCGAGGTGCCGGAAGGGACGATCACGTCGAGCCGGAGCTCGGGCGGTGTCTCGGCATTGGGATCGGCGGTGACTTGATTCACCACCGAGCCGGCGCCCCGGAAGGTGGCCGTCCACCCGTCCGGAACTCCGTCAACCGATAGCGCCACGGTGCGTCGAGTCCCCGCCTCCACCACCAGGTCGAATTGGGCCGTGGTGCCGGAGTCGACAACCACTCCTGGATAAGGCGAGGTAAGGGTCAACCCCGTGGTTTGTTGGGCGGCGACCGGCGCCGCGGAAAGTGCTAGCAGACTCATGGTCAGCGCGATGACTCCAGTCACCTTGCGCATGTAGTGCTTCCTCCTGAGGTTGCGTGCGGGACCCCTCGGGCCCGCTAACGATCGAGATGGTAGACGGCATCCCTAAAACCGCCGTAAAACAGCGGGGACCGCTCGGGGCCCACCTCGATTTTGACCGACACGGCCCGCTAGTTGGAGACATCTACAGTCGTCGCGGCAAGGAGTAGCTTCCGGCCATGGTTCCTGGTGTCTTCACTCGGTACTACCTCGAGGTCGAGATCTACGACGATGAGGGCAACCTCCTGGTGGTGGCCCCCGCCGAGCTCAACCGGGCCGACCCTCTCACCCCCGCCCAACAATGGTGGGGGACGGTGGGAGCCAACCTCCACCTCCACATGGGAAAGCACCTCCGGCTGAAGACCCCGGAAGGGACGGAGGGCGAGTTCCTGGTCGAAGGTTCGGGCCCGGGCCGGGCCGACATCCTCGGTTTTGGCTCGCCGCCCCTTTGAAGGAACCGCCACGCGCTAGAACATGGTCATGCGGGAAGAGATTTTTCCCGATCGAGCGGAGGCGGGGCGGAGGCTGGCCATGCGTCTCACCGCCTACCGCGACGACCCGTCGGTGGTGGTTCTGGCCCTGCCCCGGGGTGGGGTGCCGGTGGCGGCAGAGGTGGCCGCGGCCCTCAACGCCCCTCTTGACGTTTTCTTAGTCCGGAAGCTGGGGGTTCCCGGGCACCGCGAGCTGGCCATGGGGGCGATAGCCAGCGGAGGCACCATTGTCCTCAATGACGATGTGGTCTCCGAGCTGCGGATTGCGCCGGCGGTCATCGAGAAGGTGGCGGCGGAGGAGGTGGCAGAGTTACGGCGGCGGGAGGAGGTATATCGCCCTTCGAATCCGATGCTCGACGTCGCCGGAAAGACCGTAATTGTGGTGGATGACGGTTTGGCCACCGGCGCCACGATGCGTTCGGCGGTGCGGGCCTTGAAAGAACAGAGACCTGCTCGGCTGGTGGTGGCCGTGCCGGTGGCCCCGGCCCCGACCTGCCGGGAGCTGGCAGAAGAAGCCGACGAGGTGGTATGCCTCTCCACTCCCTTCGGTTTCTATGCCGTCGGCGCCGCCTACCGCGACTTCCGCCAGGTCAGCGATGCCGAGGTGCAGGGATTCCTGACTGCTTCCCGTGGGTAATACTTCGCCACGGGCTACAGGAGCGGTCGGGTGAATTCCCAGGTGGTGGCGTCTGGGCCATCGTGAACGGCGATGCCCAGGTCGGCCAGTACTTGGCGGATCTCATCCGCTAGGTCGTAACGGCCCGCATTTCGAGCCTGCTGGCGCAAGGTGGAGAGCACCTCGATAAACGGCGTTACCGACTGTTGGGCGCGTTCTTCCTGCTCTTGTCGGAGCTGGCGAGTCAGATCGGCCAGCCGGTGGGGGTCGGCGCCTGCGGCCACTACCGCCCCCACCCACTCCTCTAGGTCATCGCTGGCGGCCGGGAACTGGCCCGGGGCCATGGAAGCAGCCCCGTTGGTCACGGTGATCGGGGCAGGCTCGTCCGGGTCGGTGCGGGGTGGTCGGATGGTTACCGTTCCCACCCCCTCCACCTGCCGGCCCCCGGTTGCCAGATTCAAGGTGAGGGAGGTGTGTTCGTCGACCCCGATGATGAGGGTGTCAGCGGGAAGTTGTTCCTCCAATACGGCAAATCGGGCTTCGCCAATGAAGCAGCGGCTGGTGTCATGGCTTCCGCCTTCACGGTTGTTCCAGTGGGGAATCACCGCGGCGTCGATCCCGAAACGTCCGAGGAGGTCGAGCCCGTCGACCCAGTGTGGGTCTTCACCGGCCTTGTAGATCTCGTAGACGGGGAGGGTCTTGGCACCGAGAGTGAGGGCGGCGGCGCTGGCCATCACCAACGTCCCTCCCGCTTCGAGGACCCCCGCCAGGGCCTCGACAATGACGGGATGATTCCATTGCCGCAGGGCGTAGGTGGGGCTCCCGGGTCCGGCAAACACTAGATCCGCCGCGGCGATACGAAGGGCCTCCCCGGTACGGTCACCGCTGGTGGCGGATACCACGTCAGCTTGCCAGTTGACGGCGCGGGCCAGATGATCGGTGATCTTCTGACTCAGTTGGTCGGAATTGGCTTGGAAGCTGTACGACCCGTCGAGTACCACCACCCGTTCCGGCTCGGTTTCGGCGGCGAGCGTGCGGAAGGTGGGCACGATGGCCGGGCCCAGCTCCCCGGAGCCGATGATGACCACCCGCCCCCTCACCGAAGAAACCCCCGCTCCACCGCCTGGATGATCAACTTGGCGACGGTCTCCGGCTGTTGGGCATGGAGGTCGTGGTGGCCGGCGATCCAGTGGGCCTCGGCTTGGGGGAGAGCTGCCACCAGCGCCCCGACCCGCTGCTGCTTGTCGGAGCTGTCCTGATTGTCGGCCGCCACGATCAGGACCGGCTGGGTGACCGACGGTGCCCGTTGCAGGGGCCGGTGCTGATAGAGGTGACGAAGGATCTCGAGGTGGGCCGAGAGGGGGAGCCGGCGTCGAATCCGACCGTCTCCGTCAGGCTCCAGGTTGGCGAGCTGAGCGGCGACTCCTCGGGCCGAAAACCCCTGGAAGCGAGCTTCCGCTTGGCGAGTCGCCGAGGCAAAGTCGACCAGAGGCAGGGGGGGAGGGGTCAGGGCGGCTTCGGCGGCGGCCCAGTCGGGAAAAGTGACCGAGAGGTCGATGAAGCCGCCGTCGATCAGGGCCAATGATGAAACCAGGTGGGGCTCGATGGCGGCTAGTTCCAAGCAGAGGTTGCCACCGAAAGATTGCCCAATGGCCACCACCGGGGCGATGCCGAGTTGGCGAATGACTTCGCTCAGGTCGGTGGTGAGGGTGGCGAAGTCGTATCCGGCCGAAGGGCGATCGGATCGCCCATGGCCGCGCAAGTCGACTGAGTGGACTCCGTAGCCGGCGGTGGCGAGCTGGTCCGCCACCTCGTCCCACAGTCGGGCGTTGGAAGCGAGCCCGTGCACGAGCAGGAACTGCGGCCTAGCCCCCGGCCAGGTCCAGGTGGCCAGTTCGATACCGTCGGATGTTAGGCGATGGGGTAATCGTTCCATCGTGGCAGTCCCACGGTAGGGCCGGGTATCCGAAAGCGTGCCTGGATGCGCCGCCGGGGACTGTTTATCGAACGCTGACTTGAGCGTCGGCCATCTCGTCCAACGCTCGCTCGCCATCGCCTTGGTTGAGGTTCACTGCCCGGATGGCTTCGCTCGGCACCTCGACCCGAAACCCATTAGCTACCCCATCGAGGGCCGTGGCCTTGACGCAGTAGTCGGTGGCGAGCCCCACTACCACGATCTGCTCGATGTTGTGATCCCAGAGGATCTCGGCGAGTTCGGTGGGGATCGTCTCCATGGTTACCGGGTCTTGCATGGTGAATCCGGAGTAGCCGTCCTCGCCATTGGATCCTTTGCGGACTACCGGTCCCTCCACCACCAGGTCGGGATGGAATTCGGCTCCCCAGGTTCCGGCTACGCAATGGACCGGCCAGATCCCCCCGTCCTTCTGAAAGTGAGGTGTGCTTTCGGGATGCCAGTCAGCGGTGTAGGCGATGAGAGCCCCAGCCCGGCGGGCGTTTTGGATCTCGTTGTTGATGACGGGGACGACCTCCTCACCTCCAGCGACGTAGAGGCTGCCCTCAGGGTCGGCGAAGTCGTTTTGGACGTCAACCACCACCAACGCGGTGGTGGGCGAATAGCTGGTCGTAGCCACCCGTTCATCGTATCGGCCTCCTCACCGATCGACCGCTGCGAACCGGAGGGGAACCGGTCTGCGTATTGCCGCGGAACTCGAGGAGAGGAGGAGGGAATGCGTCGAGCACTGGTAGTGGGCTTCGTTCTAGCCCTGGCAACCGTGTTAATGATCCCGGCCATGGGTGCAGGCGAGCAGCGGAACTTCCGTGCCCACCTGACCGGGGACAACGAGGTTCCCCCGGTCGACACCAACGCTCAAGGCCAGGCGATCTTCCAGCTCAACGCCGCTGGTGACCAACTGTCCTACAAGCTGATCACGGCCAACATCCTGGATGTCGCTCAGGCTCACATCCACTGCGGCGGGCCCGATGTCAACGGCCCGGTGGTGGCGTTCCTGTATCCGTCGGGTCCGCCACCGGTGGTGATCCCGGGTCGCTCTGACGGCGTGCTGGCCGAGGGCGTGGTTACCGCCGCTCAGGTGATCCCTCGGCCGGATTCCCCGGAGTGCCCGGGAGGGCTGGCCGACTTCGAGCAACTGATCGAGAAGATGAGAGCCGGGGAGACCTACACCAACGTCCACACGGTGGCCAATCCCGGGGGTGCAATCAGGGGCCAGAACCGCTAACGGCCTCTACCGGGTCCTGGCGTGAGGGCGACACAAAAGTGTGTCGCCCTCACGCCCCGAACCGAACGGATTTCGCCGGCTCGGGTTGCTTTCGCTGTGCGCTCCGGTCGCAGAGCAACGTCGGTTGGGCCTGGCTTGGGTGTGGGGCAGCCGCATGTCGGTCCTATCCTTCGAGTCGCGAGTCTTGCGGGTTCAGCCTGGGCCGCCGAGGTTGAGGTTGTCCTCTGCCACTTGGATACGGTTGACAAGGGACTGCACGTCGCGGCACCCCTCCTCATGGGGAAGGAGGATCCTTCCCACCATGGCGTAAGAGGACTCGCCGAACCTGATCCAGTGGGCATCGTGCTCCTCCTGGCTAACCAGACCGGCCAGTTCGGCGGGGAGCCGTGCCGGATCGAAGGCGAGACAGGGAGGCTTGCCCTGTGGGCGATCCGGCTGATCCCACGGAAACGACAACTCCTCACCTCGCACGACTTCGCCCAGCATGACCCAATTTGATGGCAGAACCTCGCCTTGCTCGGCGTCAAACCGTGCTTGGAGTAATGAACGCAACTCGCTCAGGAGGCGGCGGTCGGGCTCCGGATCCTCGGGGTCGAGCTGCGGGACGTGGAGCTGGGTCAGGGTCGAGCCGACCTGGGCCACGTACACGATCCCGTAGCCATCGACCACCCCGTCTCGGTTACCCACCGCCCGGACTCCTCCCGTGGTGAGCCCAGCCGTCTGCAGCAGTTCCGCCACCTGGTCGAGGTCGGTGGCGGTCAGGCCAATCGTCCTCAGCTGAAACGAGGAGTTGGGGTCGCCCGGGGGTTGCCGATCGATAATGGCCGCAGTGCCATCCGGGTAGACCACCACCTCCACGGTCACCCGAGCCCGGGAGCAGATGGCGTAACAGACCCGATAGATCCCTACCACGGGCTCGGCCTCGAACCCCGCCTCCCTCTGGACTATGGCAGCCCACCCCTCCCCTTCCACAGCGGTCGTGGTCGAGGCCGAGGGGCTACAGGCAACGGCGCTCAGCAACATCCCGATCGCAAGGGGTCTTAAGAACCGCATATCACCTCACGGGTGATCCAGTACCTGGGCGG
>DATEDX010000025.1:0-17362 GCA_035281425.1 Acidimicrobiia bacterium | reverse complement strand
CATGATCGAAGAGGAGGCGGTGGCCTGGCCTTCCGACTATCGGGTGCAGGCGCCAGCTGGAGCCGACTCCGCCACGCTGTCCGCCATACTGAAGGTGTTGGGGGAGGCGGAGCGCCCGGTCATCTTCGCCGGGGCGCCGGTCCGCCCCGGGCAGGTCAACCGGGTTCCCGAGCTGGCCGAGATGCTGGGTGCGCCTACCTTCCTCAACTCGCGCGCCCGGGGAGCGCTTTCCTACGGCCATCCCCTGCTGGGAAACCACGCCCGCAGCCAGGCGATGGCCGGCTGTGACCTCCTCCTCGCTCTCGGGGTGGACTGGGACTTCCGCACCAACTACGGAGAGAAAGTCAACCCGGGAGCCACCGTCATCCACATCGACCTCGACCCGGACCGGATCGGCTGGAACCGGCCTGCCCATCTCGGGGTGGTAGCCGACCCCACCGAAGTCGTGGGTCAGCTGGTGGAGGCGGGCGGAGCGGCGGGATCCCACAGCTCCTGGGCGGAACAGATCATGGACCTCGACCGGCAGCGTCAGGCCGAACTCGAAGCCGAAGCCGACCAGGCCGCCTCTTCCCCGGTCAACCCGCAGCGGTTCGCTCGTGAGGTGGCCGCCTTCTTCGGGACGGACGCCATCGTCGCCGTCGACGGGGGCGACATCGTCTCCACCACCGCCCGCTGGCTTCGGGTTTCCAATCCCGGACATGTCCTTGATCCCGGGCCGTTCGGCACCCTCGGCACCGGGCTGCCGTTCGCCCTGGCCGCCAAGCTGGTGTTCCCCGACAAGCTGGTGGGGGTGATTTTCGGAGACGGCGCCTTCGGGTTCACCGGGTTCGAATACGACACCCTGGTTCGGCTCGGAGTCCCGGTGGTGGGGGTGGTGGGCAACGATGGGGTGTGGGGGAACATCAAGACCTTCCACCGGATGCTCTATCCCGACCGGGTAGTGGCCGCCGACCTCGGCCGCCGTCCCTATCACGAGGTGGTCACGGCCTTAGGCGGCTACGGGGAGCTGGTTACCGACGCCGCCGACATTCGCCCGGCTCTGGAACGGGCCCGCTCTTCCGGGCTTCCCGCCCTGGTCAACGTCCACATCGAAGAGACGATGCGGATGTCGAGCAACTACCAGCAGTGAGACGCGATCCGGCAAGCGATCCCCATCCCGTTTTGGCGCGTAAAGGCGACGCCATAGCGTCGCCTTTACGCGCCAAAACGGAGGGAGAGACACGGTGATTCGGCGCCTGGTGACGACCTCGACTCAAGCGAGCAAGGTGGTGCCGATCAGCAAGAGGGCTCCGGCCGATAGCGCCATCGTTGCCCAAGCCACTGCCTTCAGCATTGCCGGTTGGGTTACATCCGAACCCGACCGAAGCAGTCCATGTAGCGCCTCGTAGCGACGGGCCGACCACAGCAGTGTTGCCGCCCCGCTAGCCGCAACCAGCAGCCCGATCACTTCTGCCCAGGCCATCCGGAAATCCATGGCGTGTTTGGCCAGCAAGGCGCCACCCACCATTAGGGCTACTCCGGTCCGCTCCCAGGCGAGGGCGGTGCGTTCGTGTTGGACCGCTGGGTCAAAGATCCGCTCGGGGCGTGAAGTCATAGCAGGCGATCGATCAGCAGAAAGGCGGCTGCCGCCAGACCAACCAAGGCAACCCCTGCGGCCAGGAGTCGCGGGAGCCGAGAGGGAGGCAGCGGGGCGTCGAGCCGCAATGCCCGCTCGTTGGCGGCCCATCTTCGATACGAAGTGGCGGCGGTGAGAAAACCGAGAACGAGAAGCAGAATTCCGAGGACATCCCTGCCCAAAAAGCCGGGGAGCAGTTGAACAACGGCGAGTCCTCCGGCGCTGAGCGCCAGCGAGGTGCGGATCCAGGCAAGAAAGGTGCGCTCATTGGCGAACGAGAACCTGTAGTCGGGTTCGTGCCCGCCGCCGTGGCGAGGGTTAGGGGGGAAGAGGGACCTGAGCATCAGACCGTTGCTTGTTGTCTGCGAAGCGTTAGGGCACCGAGCAGACTGGCTCCCACCATTACCACCGGTCGATAACCGGACTGAGCGAGCAGGCCTGCCGCGGTCGAGGCACGATGTCCGGTGGTGCAACCGACATAGACCGGGCGACTCTTATCAAGCTGGGACGGAATCGATGTGACCAGATCGGGTAGATAACAATGAATCGAGTCCTCGAAGTGGTCTTCCCGCCATTCACTGGGCGAGCGGACGTCCAGGACCTGTAGGTCGTCCTGGGCCAGCTCCAGGAATTGGCGGGCCGTGATGGTTTCGTGAGAGACGACCTCGTTTTCCGCCTCGGCCCAGGCATCCATCCCTCTCAGCACCCCCCGGACGTGGTCAAACCCGATCCGAGCCAAGGCGGTGACTGCTTCGTCGGCACTCTGATCGTCATCTAGCAGCAGGATGAGTGGCGTGTCGTAGGGGAGCAACCAGCCCACCCAGGTAACGAAGTCCTCGTTAAGTTCGATTCCCCAAGCGCCGGGAATGTGGCCATTGGCATAGTCCTGCTTGGGCCGGGCATCGACGATCGGGACCTCGCCCCTCAGCGAAAGCACATCGCCGACGCTCAGCTCGGGCACAGGAGACTTGGCTGCGATCGGGGTGGGGCCCAGCAAGTTGGCCGGGCCCATCTGGGCGTAGTAGCGCGGATAGGGATCGAGGCTACCGAGTTGCGAAGACACGAATTGGTCGGCATCGGAGTATTGGAGGACGGGACTCGTCCGTTTCTCCACGCCGATCGTCGAGGTGGCCGGCCCGGCCGTCCCCGCGCTGCAGAAAGATCCGGCGCCATGCGTGGGATACAGCCCCACCTCGTCGGGCAGTGTCGACAGGCGCTTCAAAGATTGGAACTGAAGCCGGGCCAACTGAGATGCACGGTTGGCCCCCAGCAAGTCGGTCCGTCCGGCAGCTCCCACGAGCAAGCTACCGCCTGAAAACACGGCGACCTCCTCTCCGTCCATCAGGATCACATAGGCCATGTGCTCCGGGGTATGCCCCGGGGTGTGGAGGGGGCGAATGCGGAGGCGGGCCTCGCCGAACTCCTCGAGATGGAAGGCCGGGACATAGGTGAAGGCGGTGCCGGCCCCAGCCGGAAGTACGAGGTCGGCACCGGTTTGTCTCGCCAGCTCCCGACCGCCAGAGATGTAGTCGTTATGAAGATGGGTCTCCAACACGTAGCCGAGCGTCACACCCAGAGCGTCGATTTCATCCAGGAAGCGGCCGATGTCTCGCTGAGGGTCGATCACGATTCCCAACCCGTCGGCTGCCACCACGTAGCTCGTGTCCCCCAATCCAGGTGTCCTGAAAGACCTTACCTCCACCTTGCCTCCTCGTCAGGGCGTGCTCAGGGCACCGAATTGCTCGACCATTACCTCTCTCAAAAGGTCCATCGCTCTGAGAATCTTGGGGGAGCTCAGCTCGTAGTAGACCCACTGGCCCTCTTTGCGGGAAGTCACCAGGCCCTTCTCGCGGAGGATGGCGAGGTGTTGGGAGGCATTCACCTGGCGGAGACCCAACTCGGTGCAGATTTCGCTGACCGAACGCGGCCCGTCACGGAGGGCGTTGAGGATCATCAACCTTTTGGCATCCCCCAGCCCTTTGCAGACATTGGCGTGAAGCCGTGCGATCTCGTCGTTGCTAACGCGCATAGAGAACCTTGCGAGAATTGACTTGACGAATACATTAACACATACGAAGATACGAAGATACGCACATAGCCAAGTGCTCTGATGGGAGGGAGCAGATGACGGTCCCCAACCTCTCGCCGGTACCGGAACCGACAGGAGAAGCGCTACCGGAGCGGGAGAAGATGGTGATCATTGCCGCTTCGGGTGACCTGGACAAGGCCTGGCCGGTGCTGATACTGGCCACCACCGGGGCCGCCTATGGGATGGAGGTGACTGTCTTCTTCACCTTCTGGGGACTGGGCATCCTCAAGAAACCCGATGCCGGGGTCACTGGGGAAGACTGGCGGCAAAAGCTGTTGTCGGTTTTCAACCGTGGCACCCCTGAGCACCTGGGCCTGTCGAAGCTGAACTTCGGCGGTATGGGGCCACGGATGATGAAAGACCTCGCCGACAAACACAAGGTGGCTTCGGTCCAGGAGCTGCTCACGCTGGCCCAGCAGATGGGCGTCAAGCTGTGGCCCTGTCAGATGACGATGACCTTGATGGGCATGGAGTCGGAGCATCTGATCGACGGTCTCGACGTCCCGGCGGGTGCCGGTGCCGCCATCAGCTTGATGAAGCAATCCTCGATCAACCTGTTCATTTGAGAGGAGACCTATGACAGATCTGACTGTCGACGCCCGCGGGCTGCAATGCCCGATGCCCATCATCAAGTTGAGTCAGGCGATCCTCTCTGCCCGGACGGGCGACATCATCGAGTTGATCTCCACCGATCGTGGGTCGTGCACTGACGTTCCGGCGTGGGCCGCCGACATGGGTCACGCACTCAAGGAACAGCGAGAACAAGACGGAGAGTTTCACTTCCTGATCCAAAAGGCGTGACCGGATGGAGGTCGCCGACACCTCACAACTCGACGCCGCCACCACCACTCCCGCATGGCAACCGCAATGGGTGAAGGTGATCGATCAGACCCGATGTATCGGTTGCCATGCCTGCACCACTGCTTGCAAGTCGGAGAACCAGGTGCCGCTGGGGGTGACCCGAACCTATGTCAAGTCCGTCGACATTGGACTATTTCCCCAGACTCGGCGAGCCTTTCAGGTAACCAGATGCAACCAATGCTCCGACGCCCCCTGCGTGGTTGCCTGTCCCACCGCCGCCATGTATCAGAGGTTCGATGGCATCGTCGACTTCGACAAGAGGGCATGTATCGGTTGTAAGGCCTGCATTGCCGCCTGCCCCTACGACGCCATCTTCATCAACCCCGATGACCACTCGGCAGAAAAGTGCAACTTCTGCACCCATCGCCTTGACATTGGATTAGAGCCCGCCTGCGTGGTGGTCTGTCCCACCGAAGCCATCCTGGTCGGGGACATCACCGATCCGACCACGAAAGTTGCCAGCATCGTTCAGCGGCAACCGGTGACGGTGAGACGTCCCGAGAAAGAAACCCATCCCAAGCTCTTCTACAAAGGGGCGCATCAGGCGACGCTGGACCCCATCGCCGCAGTCCGTCCCCCCAATGGCCTCTATATGTGGAGTGAACAAGGCAGTGGTACCCGGTCGGGTCATCCCGGAGCCTGGTCCAACTCTTCGGCCGCAGCCCTGCTCTCCTACGACGTCCCCCATAAGGCCCCTTGGGACTGGCGGGTCGCTCTCTACACCTGGACCAAGGCCATCGCCGCCGGGGGCTATTTGGTGGCGCTATTGCTTGTGCTCGCCGGATCGCTCGACTGGTCGAGTCGGCTGTTCGTCTGGGGAGGGCCGGCTCTGGGATTGGTCTTTCTGGGTCTCACCGGCATTGTCTTGATCTGGGACCTGGAGCATCCGGAACGCTTCTATTACCTCTTCACTCGACCGCAATGGCGGAGCTGGCTGGTCCGGGGAGCGATCTTGATCGTGGGTTACGGAGCCATACTGGCGCTGCAGGTGATTGCTGCCTTGATCGACTCGGAGACACTGCGGATATGGTTGGCAGTTCCAGGACTTCCGCTGGCGGTGATGTCTGCGGTTTACACCGCCTACCTCTTCGCCCAGTCCAAGGGCCGAGATCTCTGGCAGAGCCCACTCCTTCCAGCTCACATGGCCATTCAGGCGGTGCTGGCGGGAGCAGCGGCGCTGACCGTGCTTGACTCTCTGACCGGGGCCGAGGCGGCATCGTCCCTCGGCTGGATCCTGGCGGGAGCGGTACTGGCCCACCTGCTCTTCGTGGCGGGAGAGATCACCCTCCCCCACGCGACGGCTCATGCCCACTTGGCGGCATGGGAGATGACCCGGGGACGGTTCCGATCGTGGTTCTGGTGGGGGATCGTCCTCACGGGCCTCGGTCTTCTCGCTCCCTGGCTCGGGATCTGGGTGGCGGCGCCGGCGCTGGCCGGTCTGTTCGCCCATGAGCACGCCTACATCCAATCCGCTCAAAGCGTGCCCCTAGCATGACGACCCCCGACAGGCCGAGCTCCGGCGACACGTTCTATCAAGGTCCCAGCGGCATCCACCTCTCCTCGTTCCCGCCCAAGGAACGTTGGGACGACTGGACCGATCTCGACTCCAGAGCCTGGCCCGACAGGGTGGAGCGTCGATCAATGCTGGTTCCCACCACCTGTTTCAACTGTGAGTCGGCCTGTGGACTGCTGGCCTATGTCGATCGGGAGACGCTGGAGATTCGAAAGCTGGAGGGCAACCCTGAGCATCCCGGCTCGCGGGGTCGCAACTGCGCCAAGGGTCCCGCCACCGTCAATCAAATCCATGACCCCGATCGCATCCTGCATCCACTGAAAAGGGCCGGTCGCCGGGGTGAGGGTCGGTGGATCGAAGTCTCCTGGGATGAGGCCCTCAATGACATCGCCACCCGAGTGAAAAAGGCGATCACGGAAGGAAGGCCGAACCAGGTGATGTATCACGTGGGGAGGCCAGGTGAGGACGGCTTCACCGAGCGGGTGCTCGCCTCCTGGGGAGTGGACGGTCACAACTCGCATACCAACGTCTGCTCCTCCGCCGCCCGGGTCGGGTATCAGCTGTGGATGGGGATCGACCGTCCCAGCCCGGACTACGCCAACGCCGAAGTCATCTATCTGATCTCCGCCCATCTCGAAACCGGCCACTACTTCAATCCCCATGCCCAGCGGATCACCGAAGCCAAGGCGCGGGGAGCCAAGCTGATCGTCCTCGACACCCGGCTCTCCAACACCGCCACTCACGCCGATCATTGGCTTTCCCCCTACCCCGGATCGGAGGCGGCGATCAACCTGGCCATCGCCAACCACCTCATCCAGACCGGCGCCTACCACCGCGACTTCGTCCGGCGCTGGTGGAACTGGGAGGCCTACATGGCGGCCGAGCATCACCAGCTGTCCCCCACCTTCGAGAGCTTCGAGGCCGTTCTCCGCCAGCTATATGCCGATTTCAGCTTTGAGTTTGCCGCCGCCGAGTCGGGGGTGTCGGCGGCCGTACTCCGTGAGGTGGCGGAGACGGTCGCCGGGGCCGGGACCCGTTTCTCCTCACACAACTGGAGGTCGGCGGCAGCGGGAAATCTGGGGGGATGGCAGGTGTCACGCAGCCTCTTCCTCATCAACGCACTTCTCGGTGCCGTGGCCACTCCCGGTGGTACCTATCCCAACGCCTGGCACAAGTTCGTGCCCCGCCCGATCCACACCCCGCCGCATCCCCCAGTCTGGAACGAGCTCACTTGGCCCCTGGAGTACCCGCTGGCGATGCACGAGCTGTCGTTCCTGCTCCCTCATTTCGTCAACGAAGGCCGTGGTTCCATCGACGTCTACTTCACCAGGGTCTACAACCCGGTGTGGACCAACCCCGATGGCTTCTCCTGGATCGAGATGCTGACCGATGAGAACAGGATCGGGCTTCACGTCGCCCTAACCCCGACCTGGTCGGAGACCTCCTTCTTCGCCGACTACGTGCTTCCCATGGGTCACTCACCCGAGCGTCACGACGTCCACTCCTACGAGCAGTACGACGGGCAATGGGTGGGTTTCCGCCAGCCGGTGGTGCGGGCGGCGGCTAATCGACTGGGCAGGGAAATCGGTGATACCAGGGAGTCCAATCCAGGGCAGGTGTGGGAGGAGAACGAGTTCTGGACCGAACTGTCATGGCGGATCGATCCCGACGGCGCCCTGGGCATAAGGCAATACCACGAGTCAAAGGACAATCCAGGCACCAAGTTGACGGTCGACGAGTACTACGGCTGGATGTTCGAACACTCGGTTCCGGGCCTCCCCAAACGGGCGGCTGCTGAGGGGCTCAGCCCCCTTGAGTACATGCGCCGCTACGGCGCATTCGAGGTCGCCAAAGGTATCGGGCCTCGCCACGAGGAGGAGGTGCCCAGTGCCGAGTTGGAAGATCGGGCAGAGGATCGGTGGGGAAGGGTCTACGCCCGGGGGCCGGCGGCGGAGCAGCCCAATGTCGTGCCGATGTCGAGTCCCGACCCCGACGAGGCGGGGAGGCGACCGGTGGGAGTGCGGGTGGATGGCAAGGTGTTGCGCGGCTTTCCCACTCCTAGCGGGAAGCTCGAGTTCTACTCCTCGACCTTGACCGATTGGGGTTGGCCCGAGCACGCAATCCCCGGCTACGTCCTCAGCCAAATCCATCCCTCCAACCTGCTTGAGGGCCAGGTGCCGCTGATCTCGACATTCCGGCTCCCCGTGCAGATTCATACTCGATCAGCCAACTCCAAGTGGCTGGATGAGATCGCCCACACCAATCCTCTGTGGATTCACCCCGTCGACGCCACCCGGATGGAGGTCGCCACCGGAGACCTGGTCCGGGTTGAGACTGAAATCGGTCACTATGTGGTCAGGGCGTGGGTGACCGAGGGGATCCGGCCGGGAGTGGTGGCCTGCTCTCATCACATGGGGCGCTGGAAGCTTCAGGACCAGGGTCAGCGCCAGGCGATGGCCACCGTTGCCCTCGGTCACACCGGATCTGAGTGGAGGATGAGCCGCCAGAAAGGGGTCGAGCCATACCAGTCGAGCGATCCCGACACCCTCCGGATTTGGTGGTCGGAGTCCGGGATCCACCAGAACCTGACCTTCCCGGTGCAACCCGACCCCATCTCGGGTCAACACTGCTGGCATCAGGCGGTGTGGGTTCGCAAGGCCGAGCCCACCGATCGGTACGGCGACATCGTTGTCGATACCTCCCGTGCGAAAACGGCCTACCAGCGCTGGTTGGGGCTGACCAGGGCCGCGGATCGGATATCGCCCGACGGCACTAGAAGGCCCTACTGGCTGCTTCGGCCCCTCAAGCCGCGGCGTGATGTCTACGCCCTCCCCTGACCCGGGTGGTTGTCTCACACGGGGTTTGGGCTCTCCCGGCGCGACCTGGGGGTGCTCCGCTGTCTCAGGCTTCGGCTCGTGACTCGATAGTGACGAACACCCGGCATTTCCCGCGTGTCGTGCTCTGAATTCCCCTACAAGACCACCAATGCGATCCCGCCCACCACCAGGCAGTAAAGGGCGTAGGCCCACAGCCCCGTCCGGGCCAGCATCCGCAGCAGGAAGGCGATGGCGGCGTAACCGGTGACCGCAGCCACCGCCACCCCCAGCCAGGTAGAGGGGGTGATCCCGGCGGCTTCGGCCAGGACCCGCAACTCCAACAGGCCCGCCCCGGTGATGGCCGGGATCCCGAGCAGAAACGAAAATCGTGCCGCCTCCACCCGGTCGAAGCGCCGGGCCAGTCCGGTGGTGATGGTGATCCCGGAGCGTGAGATGCCGGGGAGGATGGCTAGAACCTGCATCACCCCCACGGCCAAGGCGTCGAGGGGGCCGGCGTCTTCCATCCGGCGGCGTCCGGAGCCGATTCGGCTGGCCACCACCAAGATGAGGCCGTTGATGATGAGAAAGACGGCGGTGGCGGTGACCGAAGTCTGCAGTTCGGCCACCTGATCCCGCACCACCAAGGCCAAAAACGCGGGCAGGGTGCCAACGAACAACAGGAACAGCAAACGCCTCGCCTCCGGATCGTGCCGAAAGCGGGTGAGACCCATCAGTTCCCGCCGGAAGTAGGCGAGGATGGCGAGGAGGGTGCCGAGATGGAGGACGGCGCTCACCGTCAGATCGGGACCATCGATCCCGAGGAAGGCGGGGACCAACACCAGATGCCCATCTGAGGACACCGGCAGGAATTCGGTGATGCCCTGGACGACTCCCCACACGATGACTTGCAGCACCGGGGCACGTTAACCAGAGGCGGCCTCGGGCCCGGGACCCACCAATACCGCCAAGGTGCCTTGCCCGGTAGCCACCACCGCGGCTGCTGCCTCCGACTCCGGAACCGCCACCAAGGCCGTGGTGCCTTCGAAGGTGTCATCTTCCTCGACCCGCACCACCAGTCCCGGGATGAGCCGGGTGCCGCTGCCGGAATCGGCCGCCAGCCGTACTTCAGCACCGGCCACGGTACCCGCTGGAACCGGTACTTCGAGCGCCCACCAGCCGGCGGGGATGTGGGGCGTGTCGCCGACCAGCGAGGGCAAGAGAGGCTCTCCGGGATTCATAGAGGCAGCAAGGTTGCCGCTGGGCTCGACCGAGGGCAGCAACCCCTGGGGGACCGGACGCCACTCGAAGTCGGTAGGGGTCAAGGGCTGGCCGGCGGGAAGAGCCCGGAGAGCGAAGGGATGAAGCACTGCTGCCTCGGGAGCCAACTCGAACCACAGGGCCGCCCCCACCACCAAAGCGGCCAGCGCCCGGCGCAGATAGGGGGGTCGGGCCAACCAGAACACGGCTTGACCGTATCGGGAAGGGGGAGCGGCGGGAAGGGGTTTGGTTAGGACTCGGAGGAGTCGGACTTGGCAGACTTAGTTTCGGAGGTGCTGGCCGCCTTCTCTTTGGCGGGTTTGCCGGCCTTGCTGTCGCCGTTGCTGGTGCCTTCACCGCTGGAACCGTTACCGGAAGCTGACCCGGCTTTGGGTCGGGAGTCGGTCACGTAAAAGCCCGAGCCTTTGAACACCACCCCGCGAGGATGAAACACCTTCTCCAAGGGTCCGCCGCAGACCCGATGGCGGCGCAACGGCCGGTCCTTGAACGACTGGACAACTTCGAACTGCTGTCCGCACTTTTCGCAGCGATATTCATAAGTAGGCATGAGCGTGACTCCGGACCGAGGTGGAGTGGATGTCATGTTAACGATTGCTGGCCAGTCAACATTCCCGCCTCTCCTCCGTAGCCGGCTTCGCCTCCGTACACTTGCCCCATGGTTCTGGGCGTCTCCGAAGCCCTGGCGGTGGTCCTCTCCTATCTGATCGGGAGCGTCGACTTCGCCGTGGTCGTGGCCCGCATGCACGGAGTCAACATCCACGAGGTGGGAAGCGGCAACCCCGGCGCCACCAACGTCATGCGAGCCTTGGGGAAGGGTCCGGCGGTAATGGTGTTCGTGGGGGATGCCCTAAAAGGGGTGATCGCCGCCGCCATCGGAACCTTCCTCTCCGGCGCCACCAGCGCCGCGAGTCCATGGGCGTTTGCCGCCGGCTTGGCCGCGGTTCTGGGCCACTGTTATCCCCTGTATCACCGGTTCCGGGGAGGAAAGGGGGTGGCCACCAGCGCCGGAGTGGTGTTCTTCACCCTGCCATTGGTGGGCCTCATCCTCACCGTCATCTGGGCGGTTGTGGCTCGCCTCACCCGGGTTTCCTCCATCGCCTCACTCACGGTGGTGGTGGCCAGCGTCCCTCTCGCCCTCTGGCAAGGTCTGGCCGGACCCGCCCTGGTTCTGTTCGTGGCCATTCTCCTCTTGGTGATTTACCGCCACCGCGGCAATATTTCCAGGATCCTCCACCGCCGAGAACAGAAAGTCACCCCTTGAACATCGACGTCGCCGTTATTCCCGCCGCCGGCCGCGGCACCCGGATGCGTCCCGCCACCAGGGTGGTGCCCAAGGCGCTGCTCACGGTGGTGGACCGACCCGCCATCCAATACGCGGTGGAGGAAGCTGCCCGGGCCGGGGCCCAGGAGGCGGTCATCGTCGTCGACCTCGACGCCGGGCACCTCGTCCAGCAGCATTTTCTGGTCGGGGGTCGCCTCCCCGGGTTGGAGCACATCAAGATTCGACCTGTAGTACAGGAAGAGGCTTTGGGTTTGGGTCATGCAGTGAAAGAAGCCGCCGAGGCGGTGGGTGACCGCAGCTTTTTCTGCCTGCTGGCCGACAACATCGTCCGCCCCGGTGGCGACGTCCTATCCCGCTTGCAGCAAGCCAGCGAAGGCAACTCGGTGGTCTGCCTGCGCCGTCTCGACGACGACTACCTGTCACGTTACGGGGTGGTGGTGCCCGGCTCCGAGGAGTCGGAGGAAGGGATATTGGAGGTGGCGGGAGCGGTGGAGAAGCCGGGGCCGGCGGCGGCGCCCTCCCGGCTGGGTTTGATCGGTCGGTACCTGTTCACTCCCGAGATCTTCGAGATCCTGGCCAAGCTTCCCCCGGGGGTGGGGGGAGAAGTACAGCTGACCGACGCCATCGACGAACTCGGCCGACGCGGGCGTTGCCGTGGCTACGTCGCCGATCTCGACCTTCTCGATGTGGGGACCCCGGCAGGCCTGGTAGAGGCGACCGCAGTGTTGGGTCCCGCCCGCCTCAACAACACCTCCTCATGAGGCCCCTGAACGAAGCGCAAGCCGAGGTGCTGTCCTCGGTGCCGCTTCTATCTGAGGTAGAGGTACCGCTCACCGAGAGCCTTGGCCTGGCTCTTTCCCGGCCCGTAACCGCTCCTCATCCCGTTCCCCCTTTTGCCAATTCTGCCATGGACGGTTACGCGGTTCGGGCCGGGGATCTGCAGCAGGCACCGGTGAGGTTGCGGGTGTTGGAGGACGTTCCCGCCGGCCGGGTGCCCACCCGGTCGGTGGACCCGGGCACTGCCATCAAGATCATGACCGGGGCGCCGATTCCCGCCGGTGCCGATGCCGTGGTGAGGGTCGAGGACACCGAGCCGGAGAACGGGTTGGTGAACATCGTGGTGTCGGTCCCCGCCGGTACTTCGGTCCGGCCGGCGGGAGGGGATGTCGAAGCGGGGGATCAGGTTCTTTCCGCCGGGGTGAGGTTGGGTCCGGCGCAGATCGGGGTGCTGGCCAACCTCGGCGTGGCCCATCCGCAGGTTCACCGCCGGCCCCGGGTGGCGATAGCTTCCACCGGAGACGAACTGGTGGAGGTCGATGGTCCCCCGCTCGGTCCGGGACAGATCCGCGACTCCAATCGCCCCATGTTGATCGCCGCTCTCCGCGAGTTGGGAGTGGATGTGGTCGACCTGGGCCATATCCCCGACGACGCTGAGGCGCTGCGCCGGGGACTGGCTCGGGGTGCATCGGAGGCAGATGTCATCGTCACCTCGGGGGGCGTGTCGATGGGCGAATATGACTTGGTCAAAGCGGTACTCGGCGAGTTGGGTGAGGTGGGCTTCTGGCAGGTTGCGATGCAGCCAGCCAAACCCTTCGCCTTCGGGCGGGTGGAAGGGGTGCCCTTCTTCGGCCTGCCTGGCAATCCCGTTTCCTCCTTTGTCGCCTTCGAACAGTTCCTGCGTCCGGCCCTCCTGCAGATGATGGGCTCGACCCGCCTGTTTCGGCCCCGGGTACCGGGACGCACCCGTTCCCGCCTCGAAACCGATCCCGCCAAAACGGTCTTCCTGCGGGTCCGCACCGTGCTGGAGGGGAACGAACGGTGGGCGGAACCGTCGGGGCATCAAGCTTCCAATGTCCTCTCCGCCGTCGCCTCGGGTGACGCCTTTGCGGTGGTTGCGGCCGGCATCGGGGTCATCGAGGCAGGAGGGGAAGTCACCCTGGAGATGTTCAGGTGGCCGGAGAGCCGGGGGATCGATGAGCTCTGAGTTCACCCACCTCACCCCGGAGGGCAACGTTCACATGGTGGACGTATCGGGCAAGGCGATCACTGTTCGCCGGGCGGTGGCGGAAGCGGAGGTCGCGTTGCCCTTCGAACTCTCCCGCCGGCTCTTCTCCGGGGACCTTCCCAAGGGGGACGCCTTGGCGGTAGTGAGGGTGGCGGGGATCATGGCCGCCAAACGGACCGCCGAGCTGATCCCGCTGTGTCATCCGTTGCCGATCGACGCGGTCGAAATCGAAGTCGAACAAAGCCAGACCGGAGCGCGAATTCTCGCTACCGTGTCCACTGCTGGCCCAACTGGAGTGGAGATGGAAGCAATGACGGCGGTGTCAATCGCAGCCCTCACCCTCTACGACATGGTGAAGGGTATCGAGCGGGGAGTGGAGATCGGACCGGTGCGCCTGCTGCACAAGAGCGGAGGCAAGTCGGGAACCTGGGACCGGCGATCATGAGCGGGGGAAATCGTTTGCTCTCGATTGCCCATCCGTTCACCTCCGGGCTATCGTCCCGCCGTCCGAAAGCTCACGAAAGATCATGATGACCCCGATCATCGTCGCCGGGCTGATACTCGCTGCTGTGTGGGGTTTCTGGCTCCTGCCGGGCCTGTTCGCCGAACGCCGGGTAGCGCCGCTCAACTCGACCCAAGAGTTCGATCGCATCACCCGTCTCATGGCCGAGGTTCACGACGGCTACGACGCCAACCGTGCCTCGACCCGCGACCTGATTCGCATCCGCCGGCGGCGGACGGTGGCGATCATGGCGGCGCTGGCGCTTGTCACCGCCTTCCTCGCCTGGCGTTTCTCCTCACTCAACTGGCTTCTCGTCCATCTCGGGGTCGACGCCTGCCTCGGCTGGTATCTGGCCATGCTGGCGCAACTGCGGCAGCGGCAAGCGATGAAAGCCGCCGATCGCTACTTCTCCGGCGGTAAGGAGTGGGACGACACCAGGGTGCGGGTCATCGGCCGCTAACGGTGGCCGCCGACTTCGACGCCATCGGGGCGGTTGTCAGACCGTTGCTCGACGATCGTTTCAAAGCCCGGGAGTTGGGCATCACCGAGAGCCGGACTGTGATTCGCTCTTCGGCCAACGCCATCCGCGCCCTCCATCGGGGTGAATGGGAGGTGGCAGCCCGTTTAGTGGGCGACGCCGCCTCCACCTTGGCAGCGGTGATGGCGGCTCTCGCTCCCCATCCTGACATTCTCCATGCCGGGTTCGTGGCCGACGCCGCCAAGGAATATGCCGAAGCCGCCATCTGCACCGCTCTCTTTCAGGGAGAGATTCTTCCCACTCCCGGCGCGCTCGGCTTGGATGCCGTTCCCTATCTCCACGGTCTGGGCGAAGCGGTGGGGGAGTTGCGGCGGCGGCTCCTCGACCGCCTGCGCGACGGTGATCTACCCGCCGCCGAGGTGTGCCTGATCGAGATGGACGACATCGTCGATCTGCTGGCCCAGCTCGACTATCCCGACGGGATGACCAATGGTCTGCGCCGCACCACCGACGTCGCCCGGGCCTTGGTCGAGCGCTCGCGCTCCGATCTCACCGCCACCGCGGTGCAGGAACGGCTGCGGGCGGAGATTGCCGAGCACGGCCTAGGCTCGGGGTCATGATCGTTTCCACCACCCCCACCATCGAAGGGCGATCCATCAGCGAATACAAAGGGTTGGTCACCGGCGAGGCGATCCTCGGGGCCAACGTCTTCAAAGACCTCTTCGCCGGGATTCGCGACATCGTCGGCGGCCGTTCCGCCGCCTATGAACGGGAGTTGACCAAAGCCCGCGACATCGCCATCAAGGAGATGATCGAGCGGGCAGAGGCTGCCGGCGCCAATGCCATCGTCGGGGTCGACCTCGACTACGAGACGATCGAGGCCGGAGGCTCGATGTTGATGGTTTCGGCCAGCGGAACCGCGGTGGTGCTCGGTTAAGGGTTCTTAAGCTCTTTCGTCCGGCACCTCGACCGACTCCGCCAACCAGATCGCTACCGACGCCGGCTGCAACGTCCGGCCCACCACTCCCATCAGGTCAGAGGTGAGCCGATCGAACTCGAACTGACTGCGAAGGCCGTCGACGAAACCATCGACCACCCTCTGCCCGTCGTAGCGCGATCGATTGAACCGCCGATCGACCCACGTCTGGACGCGTTCTCGGGCCGGGCTGAAGAGCGCCGCAGCGAGAAGAGTGGAACCAGCCACCACCAGGTCGTTCCCGGTGCTGGGCAACAGAGAGCCGAAGACGAACACGGCGGCGAGGTAGACGCCGATCAGGAGGGCCGTTACCAGACCGTAGGTGACCGTTCTGGAAATGATCCGGTCGACGTCATACAGCCGGTAGCGGGTCACCGCCAAGGCGATGGCCAGCGGCACCGCGGCGAACCCGCTGGAGAGGGCGAGTTCGAACGCGAGGCCCTCGGCCTCCCGGAATCCCACGATGGCGAATACAGTCACGACGGTGATCAGCAAGTAGGCGCCTGCCAGCAATAGCCACTTGAGCTGGTTCTTAGGCCGTTGAGAAGCACCGAGGTAGCGGACGATCAGCGAGGCGGCGGCAACCGCAAAGGAGATGATGAGGGAGGCGAAGAAGACCCTGGATAACACGTCGCCCCAGGGCTCGGTGACCGCCCGCAGGGGGCTGGTCAGGCTTCCCTCCTCGGGGTCGCCGCCCCAGCCGCCGTTGAGGAGAGCGGCGCCCGCGCCGCTGACCACCGCCAACGCCCAGACCGCGGCGGCCGGGCGCCAGCGAGGTGAGGGCAGCTCCCCGTCGGGGAAGTAGAGGAGGAGCCACAAGATAGTGGTGATGGAGATGGTGGCGAGGACGGAACTGACTACATCCCACCAGGCCGCGGCCGTGCTTCCCACCGGAAGGCGAGAGACGATCCCCGAGGCGACCAGGGCCAACGCCGTGCAGAGGGGAAAGCCGTGGAGCATCCAGCCAATCGGGCTTCTCGGCACTTTGAAGGTCAACGCCACCGCTGCCAGGTAGAAAGCCAGCGCGGCCACGTAGTAAGGACTGAGAAGGGTGGCCAGCGACCCCGATGCCAACAAGGCGAACGCCACCAACCACAGCGCCGGCGTCACCGTGGCGGCGATCCGCGCCCGGGTCATGTCAACCAACCTCCGCGTCTGACCTCAATCGAAGGTAGCAACGTAGCCGCCATTGGGCGTGGTGATGGCGGGGTGGGAACCCAGGCCCAGCGTTTACCATGAGAGATCCCACCATTGGGGGTGTAGCTCAGCCCGGCAGAGCGCTTCCCTCGCACGGAAGAAGTCAGGGGTTCAAATCCCCTCACCTCCACCCAGGAAAATGCCTGCCACTGTTGAGTGCAGGTGTTCACAAGCGGCTGATTCGATGGTCTGATTCCTTTGCAGGGAGGAGTCCAAAGCCTGCGATTGCTCTTGGGGTCTTGGCTTCGGCTCGACTAATCCCGATGAATCGTGCTCTGGGGAGGGCGATATCGCGATTGGTGGCGCGACTCTTGCCGCCGAGGCGGCCGCGTTGGGTCTGATCGACGAGTAACGGGTCAGGGCCAACCCGGTGCTGGTTGGCGGTGGCAATCCCTTCTTTCTGCAACGCAAGCACCGGGTGAACCTCGAACTCATCGAGTCCCGCACCTTCAATTCGAAATTGGTCTACCTCCGCTACCGCGGGGTCCGATAGCGCTGGCAGGTCCGCTGAGCCGTAGAAGGCGGGATCGCCTGGCAGGCGGCGAACAAGGTCGTCTACCAATCCCGTCCCAGATAAATGGCAGAGCTCGCTGTCTTCCATTGAGCCGGATTCAGCGCAGCATCGCGTGCTCGCCGTGCCGGATCAGGGCCTCGGCCAGGCAACTTATGACCGGCCGCGAGCAGACCTAGCGATCGACGGGTCCGCCTACCGTGGTCAGGCCACCCTGTGACAGAAAAACGAGGTCGCCT
>DATEDX010000024.1:0-5255 GCA_035281425.1 Acidimicrobiia bacterium | reverse complement strand
GCCGGTCAACGACCAATACTGCCCGCAGCGCACGCTGCGCCGTTCCGAAATGGCGAGCTTCATCGCTCGGGCCTTCGGCTGGGGAGGCTGATCGAATAGCTTCCCGGACCTAGTGAAAGGGAGCGGGCCTTCGGGCCCGCTCCCTTCGGAACACGCCTGACTATTCCCTGGTTAAGCCGGCTTTATGTTGTGGTTGAGGTGAAAGCGGTTGGTGGGGTCATAGCGTCGCTTGACCTCGGCCAGCCGGGTCAGGTTGGGTCCGTATGCATCGGGCACCGCGTCGCTGTCGTCTTCGCTCAAGTAGTTGACATAGCGACCGCTGCCGAGGTTCGGCCGGAGCGCCTGGTGGGTCTCCCGGGTCCAGCTGATCATCTCCTCGTTGGCGCTCGGGTCCGACCAGACGCCGGCGATGAGCACGTTGTACCCCGGCTGACGATGCGGAAAAGCGGTGGCCGTCGCCGAGACCCGGGCCATCGCTCCGTGGAGATGCTCGACGGCGATCCCACTCATTGGCGAGGGACAGTTCCGGAATCGGTCGATCATCACATCGATTACGTCGTCGTTCAGAGATGCGACGAAGTTCGACTTCCAGTAGTAGTTGGCCCCGGCCGGGAACCCGTCGTCGAGCATCGAGTTGAGGGCTGGATAAGGGATCGGCCCTACTTGCGCTAACACCGGGGAGCCGAAGTCGAGCAAGGGACGCAGGTCGGCCTCGGCTTGCTCCGGGGACCCAAAATGGGCGACTGCAGTGGCTGCCAGTTTTCCTCCGGAACCGTCTGGTGCGTGGACCAGAAGTGGCATTACTGCAAGTTGGTCGGGACCAGCGGCGGAGTACTCGGCGAGGAAGCGTAGGAAGTCTCCGGCTACTTCGAAGGGATGGGCCACCAGCCCCCCTTGGATCTCGCCGATGGGGTGGAGGCGGAACTCGAAGGAGGTGACGATGCCGAAATTGCCGCCGCCACCGCGGACCGCCCAGAAGAGATCCGGGTGGGTGATCTCGTCAGCCTGGGTCACCTGTCCATCGGCTAGCACCATTTCCACCGAGAGAAGGTTGTCGACTGAGAGGCCGTGGACGGCCATCAACCACCCCATACCGCCACCGAGAGTTAGACCCCCTACCCCGGTGGTAGAGATGACTCCGCCGGTAGTCGCCAGGCCCGCAGCGGCGGTTGCATCGTTGACCTCCCCCCAGGTGGCACCCCCTTCGACTTGGGCCACATGGGTCTCCCGATCGATGGATATCCGTCTCATTGGGGAGAGGTCAATCATCAGGCCACCCTCGACCACGCTCCTACCGGCGATACTGTGGCCCCCTCCCTTAACCGACACCTCTAATTGGGCATGGTCGGCCAGGTTGAGCGCCTCCACCACCTGGACGGTCTCTCGGCATCGGGCGATCAATGCCGGTCGTTTGTCGATGTGACCATTGTGGATCCGCCGGGCTTGTTCGTAGCCAACATCGCCGGGTTGCAGGAGCTCCCCGCTGAACTCGCCTGCGGCTGATTCGACTTTGGTGGCGGCCATCCTTCTCCTCCTATCCGCCCGAATTCATTCCGTGACTCAAGCGGATCGGACCAAGCCGAGGTTGGAGATCTGGCCTCGAAGCTTCTGGCTGTATTCGCCGGTAGCTAGGTTGGCCAACCCCTCGACTAGGACTTCACCGCTTGCACCCACGAAGCGACCGGTTCCTCCGGTGATGGTGAGGACTTCTGTATAAGCAATAACGTTGGGATCCGAGGTGGGAGCGACTTGCCCTGTGTAGTGGCCCCAAAGCTGGTCTCCATCTGCCGCCGTGAAGATGGGGTGTCCTGCGAAGGTGCCGGTCGCCGGATCGAAGCACTCGTCGGCGGAGTACGAATAGCGTCCGAGGTGGGTGGCCGTCCCCTCACCCGCGATGACGATCTCGAGCCCAGCGCCTGTGCACGGCCCAGGGATGTCGAACGTTCCGACATCGGAGCCTTTCATGGGCAGGCTGGTACCCGCCCCAGCACTGCCGGCGAGAAGGGTCAGACCAACCAGCGTCGGCACCAGAATCGTTAGTCGCCGCTTCATTCCATACCTCCTTGATCGACGACTGGCCCCTCGAGCCCTTGCCTCCGGTGGCCTGGGTGCAACATACGACCAGGCCCACGGCCTGTAATCCGTGAGATCCCTATTTCGAAGGCGTTGGCCTCCGACTTTTGGACAGGGCAATGCCCAGCTGAGCTCGGGACCGGATTCCGAGCTTGCGGTAGACATGGGTGAGGTTGGCCTCGACCGTCTTGCGACTTATAAAGAGCAGGTCGGCGATCTGGCGATTGTTGTGTCCCTCTGAAGCCAGGCTGGCAATGGTCTCTTCGATGGGGGTGAGGCTTGCTTGGGCCTGCGACCTCACCCCAAGCCGTGCCTGCTCGGCCGTCGCTTTGGCCGCCCAGAGGGAGCTGCCCATGCTCGAGAAAAGCTCGCGAGCCCGCTCGAGGATTAGGGCCGCCTCCGCCCGCTGCTTGCGTCGGCGGAGTAGGACGCCGTGGACGAGCAAGGTCCGAGCCTCCTCAAAGGGCATCTTCACCTCTCGGTGGAACTCGGTGGCAAACCTGAGGGAGCGATCCGCCTCCTCGCTGCGGCCCTTAGCCGCAAGCAGGAGACCGCGGATACGGGCACCTGTTGCCAGGGTCCAGGGTCGACGGGTGGCTGCTCCGACCTGCTCTACCCAGCTCACCAGGTCATCCGCCTCTTCGAGCCGACCCAGGGCGATCAAGACCTCCACCTGGTCGGGCACGAAGTGGGCGTCTCCGAACTCCCGGTTCCAGCGGGGGCGGTGGAGTTCGATCGCCCGCTCCAGGTAGTCGTGGGCACCAACCATATTGACACGTGATAGCTCGATGAACCCGAGGACATGGAGGTTGTAGATGGTGAGGAGAACGTTCTCGGACTTCTCCGCCTCCTTGATTCCCTCATTGGCCTCATGTTGCGCACTGTCGAGTTGCCCGAGGCAGGCGAGAGACATGGCCTTGACGTGCCTGGGAGCGCCCGGCTGATCTGAGTACTCGTGAAGCAGCAGGCTCTCTTCGGCATGATCTACTGCTCGTCCGAATTCACCCATCCACATCTCGAGTTGGGCCAGGTGTAGGTGGTGAGCTGCCACCGCCTGCAGGTCCCCCTGGGCGTGGGCTTCGTCGAGCAGCCCAACCAGCTGTTCTTGAGCCTTTTCGAGAAGTCCGGCGTCCATGGTGATCTTGGCGTAGTGGCTGCGGGGCGAGCTGGCTCCAGACGAAGGGTCGAGCTGCACTGCCCGTTCGAAGAGGTCTTGGCGGTAGCCACCACCTCCGCAGAACGTCCAGTGAGCGAGCTCGGCCAGAGCCCTACCGAGCGCCTCCAGATCCTCACCCTGTTCGGCGAGTTGGACGGCCTGACGAGCGTGTCGCTCGGCACTCGATACGTCTCCCAGCGCATATGAGATCGCCCCCAACGTTCGGTGTATGCGGCTCTTGAGCCCAGGGCTATCGGCTTGACCCAAGGCTTGATCACACAGGACGATCGCCTGCCGCAACGGGCTGGTTAGCTCAGCTCGGCGTAGGAGAGCCAACGCCCGGCGACCATCCGGGGTCGGGCTAGCAAGTGAGATGGCCCGGTCATAGAGATCGCGGGCTCGAGCCTGATTGCTGGCAGCCAGGGCAAGATCTCCGGCAACGAGAGCCCGGTGGAACAAGAGGTCAACATCTTCTTGGGGAGTGATTCGGAGGGCCTGTTCGGCGAACTGAGCGGCGACATCAGTGCCGCCTCGAGCCCGGGCGCGAATCACCGCCTGGTCGAGCTTGAGGGCCGCCTCTCGGTTCGGGCGGCTGGTAGCCAGCGCGAGGTGCCGAGCTGCCTCTTCCGGGTCCGCGATGTGGTTGGCCAGCCGAGCGTGAACCTGCTCGCGCTCGTTACGGGCGGCGGCCGAATATGCCGACGCCGCCAGCATCGGATGAGTAAATCGAACCGTTCTCTCTCTCAGGTCGAGGATGCCAGCCGCCTCTGCCTTATCGAGGTCGGCCTCAGTTGCCTCCTGAGCGACTGCGAGCAGATCATCGACTTGGGGCGATGACATGGCGGCGGCAGTCAGCAACAATCGCCGCATTCTGTGTGATTGGCGACCAATACGACGTCGGAGAAGTTCGTTGAGCCCCTGTGGGAGCGGAAGCGGTCCTGCTTGGAACTCGTCCTGACGATGCTCGAGCAGCTCACGGGCAAGCTCCAGGGCAAAGAAAGGATTGCCCTCTGAGGTCTGGTGAATTCTGAGCAGGGTAGGTCGCCCCATGGGGACTCCGAGACGGTCGTAAATGAGGTGATAGAGGGCGGCGAGGGAGAGCGGCCCGAGCTTCCACCTTTTAACCCGATCTTCGCTGAGCACCCGCTCCCAGCTCGCCGTGGCGTCCGACCGACATGTGAGTAACGCTCGCACCGGTTGGTTGGTCATCCGCCGCAATGCGAACTCCAATGCTCGGGCCGTTGGACGGTCGAGCCATTGGTAGTCGTCGACTCCCACGATCAGGCTATGCCGGGTGGAGATGACATTGAGAAGGGAGAGAAAGGCGATTGCTATCGCCCCAGATTCGACTGGAATCCCGGCTGGTGCGCGGAGTAGAGCGGCTTCCAAGGCGGCCCGCTGTGGCGAGGGGAGGTCTGACCATGAATCCTCCTCTACTCCGCTCAGTAGATCGTTGAGACCGGCAAAAGAGAGCGAGCGCTCCGCTTCGCCGGGGCGGGTAGTTAGGACGGACCACCCCCTGGCCCGGGCTTCCGCCATCGCCTGCTCCCACAGAGCGGTTTTCCCGATCCCGGCTTCTCCCTCGAGGGACAGGAGAGCGGAGCCATCATTTATGGTGGTAAGGAAGGCCTCGACCACGGCCAAGTCTTGATCGCGTCCCAGTAGCGGGCGTGCATCGACGATCTTCATAACCGGCATGGAATCTATCTCGGCATCCGAGTCGGCGACCTGGGGAAGGGAAGTCGTAGCGAGTGCCAACGTCCCAGAAGATCCATATGCCGCGAGGTGACCAGCTGACGCTTCATACCCTTGCGCCGAGGCGCGAGGAAAGAAATTCTCCGTTTGGGGGTGAGAGGGTTGTTCTTGTCCCAGCTGGGTTGTATGTTCATCGTACAGATGTTCGCCACCACTACGACTCGGTCGATCGACAGCTTGGAACGGGAACTGGCTGGTTGGGAGGACACCGTTTCGCAGGTCCGGTTCCATCAGGTGGAGTTGTTACGCCAGTTGGATGTGGCTCAGGTAG
>DATEDX010000023.1:0-2168 GCA_035281425.1 Acidimicrobiia bacterium | reverse complement strand
CGTACCGGCGCTACTGATTCCGACCTTGACCGGGCTATCGCCGCCATCTGGACGGCGCGGGGGGACCGTTACTCAGAGATCCGCACCTCGCAAACGGTCGCCATCCGTCCCAAGGTCGAGATGAGCTACATCGGAGGCTGAGGCGGCTTGGACCCGAAACCTAATGCAATAGCCGGGCTCTAGGCCCCAACACTGCATTCAGATTGGCGTCCCAGCCACATGCCCGCCCACTCCTTCCGGTGGTGGCCCTCGAACAAGTCGCCGCGTAGCTCAGATCCCCCACCCTCAGCCTCATTGCCGAGACCTCTAGCCACAGGCCGACCCTCGACCTGATCAGCTGCAACAGCGTATTGCCGGCGCCCGGTTTTACGATGCCCGCATTGCCGCCCTCTGTCTTGGGAGTGAGAATTAGCCGGGCGAAGCTCCTCATTGGAGCTATCGCCGTCGCACTGGCCGTTGCTGGCGGCTTTGCGGTGGCGGGTGGGAGAACGGTCCCTGCAGGGATCTGGCTCCAAGTAGACCAGGATCCGTCCCTCACCGAACTCCACCTGCTGATATTCCGACGATGCAGCTCAGAGGGTGAGAAGGTTCGCTCGGTAACGGTCGAAGAGACGGACGACTCGATCGTTATAGAGGTCTGGGTGAGCGGGCCGATCTTTGGCGGCACGATGACATCTTGTGAAGGCATGTCGTACTCCGTGCAGCTTGATGAGCCCCTCGGCGAGCGGCAGGTCTTGAAGCGAAACCCGGACGGCACCGAGACCCCGATTCGCGACAACCCGTTTCCATAGGCAGTCCGTTCTGGGGTGAATTTAGTGTTTCCCTGCGGTGGGGTTGCGCGAGTCGGAAAGGCCGGGGTGTTGGTGTTGGCCCCGAGGGTTTGAGTCCGACCACACGCATGGAGCACACGTTCGACGTGCTTGACGGGTTCCGCGAATATTCCGCGGGAGGACTGAAACCACACGGATTGACCGCTATTAACCACAAATGTGCAATTCGCGTTTCCCCCAGGTCAGGGCATGTTTCCAGCACCAACGCGAAACGTCGGCAACCATGCGGCGAGATAGCTACATAGGGGCTAGAAGCGCCTCTGGTGCTGTGTCAAGATTCGCGTCCCTAGAGCGCAGGCTTCCCGAGGTGCCTGCCTAATTTGAGTGTGGAGGCGCAGGGCTCGATCGGGCGGCCGGCTGGTAGTCCCCATGCAGCACATCCGGATCGAGGTCGGCGCCGTTAGGCCAAACGATGGTGCCAATCTCGCGATCCACCCGCACCTGGTTGAAGAGGTCATCGTCGGTGGCGATCTCTTCGAATACAGGACCCCACAGGAAAGGTGAGAGATCGACAACGCGCTCGGAGCTGTCCGAGAACCAGAGTCGCACGGTGCGCCCTTCAATCACTTCGACCTTGGTGATGTCCACCATCAGCTTGCCTTTCAAGGCAGTGGCTCAATGGTACCCGGTGGTTCGTGCCGAACTGCTCGCTCCCAGCATGCCGCCAGCTCCTGCTGATGGAGGCTGGTCCACTCTCGGATCAACCGCTGAGCGCGCCGAGGGAGTTGCCCGTCCAATAACGTGCCTTCTAGGGCTACCCGCGCTACATGGCTGCCGTAGCGAGCATGGAAGTGGGGTGGGTGGTGATCGCCGAAGAACATCAGAATGGTGATCCCATAGAATGAGCTAATCCTGGGCACGAGCCCCAACATACGATCTGGATATGACGTGCTCTGCACTGTGACGCCGCCTCAACCCGGTGGTCCGTACCTCTCGAGCCCCATGGCGAGCGCCTTGCCATCGTCAACCGAGTACCAGGAGCGGCCGTCTTCCCCCCAGGTTTGCCACAAGGCCCGATCTACCGTCTGGTGGGGAATCAGAGCCAGGAGATCTTGGACGGAGGAAGCACGGCCAACATCGTCGGCAAGGTCCGCTGCGTAGCGGGCGCAGGTGACCTGGCGCACCCCCTCGTCGACAGGAACGGCGGTGCCATCAAGATCCACCAATCGGCGCAGGGTCTCGCTCCGCAGCCAGGGCTGGTCGACCCCCACCGCCACTAGGTCGTGTCCCTCGCCCAGGGCCGCCATCAGCCCGGCCAGGGGACCGACCAGACCAGGAGGATCGGTCAGTCCCCGCCGGCCCTCCCAACCCTGAGGCTTTCCGGCCACCACCACCTCC